>PXAP01000171.1 GCA_003567115.1 Bacteroidota bacterium | reverse complement strand
CTCACAAAATACAATAAATAAAACAGGGGGATCCATCCATTTGAAATACTGAACATGAATTACCTGCTAAACATAATTAATTGAATATTAACTTGATTAACCTGTTTTATTAGGATGAAAGATACAATTTATTGGGCATTTGAAAGTCCGGGTATATAACCTCTTGATGCAAGACTGAAAAACTTATCAAAAATATAATGTGTCAGCAGATTTGATTAATTACGGGTTTAATTCAGTTATAATAAGAAACGGGATAAAGCAACTGAATATCCTGTCACTGTTGCTTTATCTGTCTGTATTATATGTATCAGCCGGGTACACCCAATCTCAGATCTCAGGTGTTATTAACCAGTACGCGGCGGTTGATTCAATATGGGGCGATCAGGCTGTTATCCTGAGTGACACGGATCATCCCTTCCAGCCGGGCGACACCGCCCTGCTGATTCAGATGAAAGGTATGAGTGTTTTTACCCATGATGATATAGAGGAGTTTGGCAGGCAACAGGATATGAACAACTCGGGTAATTATGAATTTCTCCTGATAGACCAGGTCAATAACGATACCATAATTTTTACCCGTGAATTCCTCAAGGAGTACAACGCCATTGAAACAGCCCAGCTTGTCAGGGTAAGAGGATATGAATCGGCCAGGGTCACCGGCACACTCGAACCGGAGCCATGGAACCCGGAAACAGGTACAGGAGGGGTACTTGCCATAATTGTTACCAACACCCTTACCCTGGAAGCCGATATTGATGCAACAGCCCGGGGATTCAGGGGTGGTACTCCAACACTTTCTGACAATGAATGTGGTGCAAGTGACCCTGATACCTACAGTAAATTATTCTTTCCCGGGGGCTCCGGAAAAGCGGGGAAGAAAGGAGAAGGCCCGGTAACCTATTATTATTCTGACCCGGAGGACGAAGAACCCGATCCGGATCTTCTGGACGAATATTTTATACATGGATTCGGAAGGATGGCGACAGGTGGGGGCGGCGGAAACGGCCTTTTTGCCGGAGGCGGAGGTGGTTCCAATTACGGATTTGGCGGTTACGGAGGCAATGAATCAGAAGACTGCCCGGAATTCCTGGTCGACGGCCAGGGACTGGGA
The DNA here is from genome assembly GCA_003567115.1 of Bacteroidota bacterium. Classification (GTDB taxonomy): domain Bacteria; phylum Bacteroidota; class Bacteroidia; order Bacteroidales; family PUMT01; genus PXAP01. The sequence goes on along the minus strand of PXAP01000171.1, from coordinate 15,393 downwards.
GGTATTCGCGGATCCAGTATTTCCGACAACCTGCTTGATGAACAGGGATTTTTCCGTAACCGCTTCTATATGGGGGGCGGTGGCGGCGGTTCCACGGAGTTTGGCGACAGAAAGGCTTCACCCGGAGGCCATGGCGGCGGTATTGCAATAATTCTGGCAAATTATATAGAAAGCACGGAAGATTTTGGTATTTATGCCGACGGAGGCAGTGTAACCGTGGCTGCCACAGCGGGAGCCGGAGGCGGCGGCGGAGGCGGCACCATTGTTGCCTCGATTGACAACTTTATCGGTAACCTGAACCTTTATGCCCGCGGAGGAGATGGAGGAGATGTTGATTATGAAACAATGGCAGGACCGGGAGGGGGCGGGGGCGGCGGGACAATAATACATCCCGGCACAAGTCTGAGCCCCAACATAAATCCGGTTCTAGATCAGGGGGCAAGCGGCACCAACCTGCAGCAAAACAATGATCACGGAACTACCATCGCAGTGACGGGAGGAGTAATAGGGGAGCTTGAATTATCTCTGAACGGACTGCTTTTTAACGGGATACGTACGGAGAGGGAAACAATATGTGAAGATACTGCACCCGATATTCTGGAGGGTACCCAGCCCAGGGGCGGAGAGAGACCTTATGTTTACATTTGGCTGAGAAGAGAGTCAGGATCAACCGAGTGGGAGACTATAGCAGGGGCCGATGAACAGCACTACCAGCCGGGCCTGCTTACCCAGGCCACCGAGTTCCTGAGGGTGGTTAAAGATGATGATGATGACGACCCCGTAATTGACTCAAGCAATGTTATTACCATTACGGTACAACCCAAAATTACGGGCAACACCATATCCGGCGGACAACTGATCTGTGAAGGTGAAACCCCATCGACTCTCACGGGGCCTGAACCGGAGCAGGGAGGGACAGGCATATTTGAATACAAATGGTATAAACATAATGAAGCTGGCCAGGAATGGATGGAAGCCGATAATGAAAATGAAGGAATAAACTATAGCCCCCCTCCCCTTTTAGACTCAACCTCCTTTACAAGAATAGCACTTTCAGGAGTGTGTGTCGACACCTCGAATCGTGTCAATGTTGATGTGCACCCGGCCATAACAAATAACATACTCGATGATGACCAGACAATGTGCCACGGTGACACACCACAAGCTGTTTCGGCACCCGGGCAGCCGGGCGGCGGACTCGGTGCCGGAACCTATAGCTTTAACTGGGAAAGCACAACAAACGAAGAATGGAGTCAGATCGATGAAAACGGCGATACTGCCGGCTATACCCCCGGGTCGCTGACCGCTACCACCCGGTACAGGAGAACAGTAGAATCGGGTGTATGCCTGGACCGTAGTCCCCCACACACCATTGCAGTGCTGCCGCTTATTACCAACAATTCAATTTCAGCCGACCAGACAATCTGTTACATGTATGCACCCGGACTTTTTGAAGGGTCGGAACCCGGAGGCGGTGACGGAAACTACAGATATTTGTGGGAATATTCTTCGAATAACGATCCATGGTCAGCAGAAGCAGACGACAATGAGAGCAGGGATTTTCTTTCACCCGGGCTTTCAGACACAACATATTTCAGGAGAGTTGTTTACAGCGGAATTAATGATGCATGTAAAGATACAAGCAACACTGTTAAAGTGGACTTTTATCCTGTTGCATATGCAGAGATAATTGAAACATCCGACACCATATGCCTCGGAGAACAGTCCGCGATCAGATTCAGTCTCCGTGGTGAAAGCCCGTGGGACCTGGTGTTTACTGACGGGCAGGAAAATTATTCCCGGGAAGGAATAAACAACACCACCTACACGACAGATGTCAGCCCCGAAGCGCAGGATTCAATGACCTACTCCTATCATATCGTATCTATGACAGACAGATTTGGTTGTTCGGCTGTTGATGAACATCTGACAGGTGCGGCAAGCGTAAGGGTTTACGCCTATCCCGAGCCTGACGCCGGCACAGGGGGGGAGATCTGCGGACAGGTTTTTGATCTGAATGCCACACCAAGCTTTGGCAGGGCACTATGGGAAATATCATCGGCGGCAGCACAGTTCAGTCCTGATCCTGCCAGCCCCGATGCAGTTATAACGGTTGAAGAATATGGTACCCACGGGATATCATGGACCGAAACAAACTGGCAGTGCCAGGCAAGTGAAGAGATTTCGGTCACATTTTATGAACAGCCTGTTGAAGTTTCTGCCGGAGATGACCAGGATCTGCAGTATCTGTTTGAAAGCCGGATGGAAGCTGAGCTTCCTGAAACCATGGAAGCAGCATATGGAGTGTGGCAGCTTGTGGAAGGAAGAGGAAATATAATTTTTCCGGAAGATCCCGGTACTCTGGTGACAGATATGAGCTTCGGCCATAATATTTTTTTATGGACAATATACAATGGAGTCTGTGAGCCGGTATCCGATCAGGTCACGATCATGATCAGAGATCTTGATGCGCCCACCGGCTTTTCTCCGAACAACAGCGGTTTTAATGACAGGTTTGTAATTAAGGGCCTTGAAAATTCAACCCATAACGAGCTGACCATTTTCAACCGTCAGGGTAACGTGGTTTACAGAGCGGTCAATTACCGCAACGACTGGGAAGGCAGAAACCAGAGCGGAGCGCCCCTGCCGGAAGACACCTATTACTATATACTGAGTGTTGATGATCAGTATTCATATAAAGGATTTATTGTACTTAAACGTTAAACCGGGTAAATTGAAAAAATTATTAATAATATTATTGCTTATTCTTTTTGCCCCCGGGATAAAATCACAGCATCTGTTCCCGGTTTACAGCCAGTACATGCTTAACGGACTTGCCCTTAACCCTGCCTATGCAGGCAGCCGTGATGTATTCAATATATCAATGGGATACAGGAACCAGTGGGTGGGGTTTGACGGAGCCCCCGTGTCACAAACCCTCAGCATGCATACACCCATGAAAAATGAGAATATTGCTCTCGGGCTCTTCCTGAATAATGAACAAATTGATGTAAGAAACAATACCAGCCTCTACATTAACTATGCTTACCGGATTCCCCTCAACGGGGGAAGACTTGCCCTTGGACTGAAGGCAGGGGGTGTTAACAGGAATGTAAACTGGAGCAACCTGTCACTGCATGATCCCGGCGATGAGATTTTTACTGAACCGGCCACCCGGGATATGCTGCCCAATTTTGGCTTTGGTATTTATTATTATACCAACCGTTTTTATATGGGTGCATCCATCCCCTTCTTTTTGAGTGACAGCACAAGAAATGCCAAAGCTGTTCAATACCATGATATGAGAAATTATAATTACCTCGTTACCGGGGGCGTGGTTATCGGGAGGGGAGGCTTTAAGTTAAAGCCAAGCTTTCTGGTCAAGTATAATGAAAAAAGCCCCGTTCAGATCGATGCAAACCTTTCATTTATTCTGGGAGATCTTATATGGATAGGAGCTTCATACAGGGTTGAAGATGCACTGGTGGGCCTTTTTAAGGTCCAGATGAACGAGAGATTAAGATTAGGATATACCTACGACTACTCCCTCGGCCCACTGAGTAATTATAACAGCGGTTCACATGAGATAATGCTTATTTATGATTTCAGATTCAGGGTTAACGTTGTCAATCCACGATATTTTTAATGATGAAACAATTCTCTGTCATATTGATTATCTCTTTTCTTACTGCCTTTGAAGGACAAGCTCAACAAGGTGATTTTTACGATATAAGCCGTCTTCCCTTTACCAGCGATGAGTTCGATGAGTTTGCCCCTGCTTTTTACCGGCAGGGTATTGTATTTACCACCAACCGCCGGGAGGAATTCCTTATCTCAAGATTGACAGATGAGGGGGAAAGGCTCTTTAATATCTATTACGCAGACAAGCGGGAATCAGGGAAATGGAGAAAACCGGAACTGCTGGATAAAAGTCTCAGAAGCAATTATCATGACGGACCGGTAAGCTTTTCACCTGATGGCTCGAAAATCTACTTTACAAGAAATATTCCCGGAAGTGGAAGAGAAGCTTCAAAACTGGGAATTTTCATGGCCGAATATTCTGACGGAGGATGGATCAATATCACCCCCTTTCCTTATAACAGCAGTAATTACAACGTAGCTCATCCCAGTATTTGCAGTGATGGCAAAACACTCTATTTTTCAAGCGATATGCCCGGCGGATACGGGGGAATGGATATATATTCATCAACACTGCAGGCTTACAGCTGGTCACCACCTGTAAACCTTGGCAAAGAAATAAATTCCGGGCATGATGAGGTTTTTCCATACATTCACCCGGGAGGCCGGCTCTATTTTTCTTCAGATAATAATACCCCTGGCTCTCTTGACCTGTTTTTCAGTATATTCAGGAACAACAGATGGCAAAGTCCTGTCAGGCTTCCCGAACCATTCAACTCAGAAGCCGATGATTTCGGATTTATTGCCAGCCGGGAACTGGTAAACGGATACTTCACCTCCAACAGGGAGGGAAGTGACAACATCTATTCCTTTGTTTCTACTTTTCCCGTTTTTTCTCAATGCGACAGCATACGCGAACCACAGCTTTGCTATGTTTTTTTTGAAAAAACTGCAGAAAAAATAGATACCACTACCCTTTACCTTGAATGGGATATGGGAGATGGCACCAGGATCAGGGGAATGGAGGCTGAGCATTGCTTTGAGGATATCGGTACCTACCAGGTACGTCTTGATGTGGTAGATATTATTACCAAAGAAGTTCAATCCAATGTTGCATATTACAATTTTACAATCCCCAGAATAGAACAGCCTTTTATCACCTCCCCCGATACTGCTTATGTAAATCAACAGATCAGACTGGATGCCTCGGAAACCTATCTGAGAAATTTCGATGTAGATGAGTATTACTGGGAACCGGGCGACGGTATCAGGGCCACGGGAGAAGAGATTTTTCACACTTATACTGACCCGGGGATCTATGAGATAAGACTGGGTGTTCTTTCTGATCCGGACTCCCCCTACGGGCAACAAAGAAGATGTGTCTACAAAAATATTGTTATCCTGGCATCTCCTGCCGGCAACACTGAAATTAACAGTCAGCCGGGCCCCTCACATTGATATGATGACCTGAACCGGTAAAACCTTACTTTTTATGTTTTTGTATAAAAAAGAAACAGTTTACCGTTTTAACCGTATATAAAAGCATATTATATTTATTTATTAACTTACTGGCTTTAAATTGTAGCAGGAAAGTATCCCATAATGCAGAAAAACCCTGACAATGAGAAACCATATTTTCTTGATTTTATTTGCCCTTCCGGTAATTTTAAATGACCTGCCGGCACAACCCGTACCGGCTCCGGATGAGAACATCCCCTACCTTGTTACCTTCGGAGGCGATGCCTGCCCCTCCTGGGGAGACGATAATTTTACACAAACATTCTTTTTCCTTATTCCCGAAGAACATACCGAACCCGTATTCATAAGGGTTTACAACCCCGGGACAGGAGGAAGTATCGACGAAATAAACGGTTACTGGAATACTAAAGTCAACTTTTCTGTCTACGGAGGAGAAGAAGCATGGTCTCATCCTGATGCGCAGGAAACCAAACCTGTTGGTAATTACCGCAGTGGCAACCTGCTCGCATCAAGAACATTCGGCAATGAGCCGGAATACGACGCCACCTGGTATACCTTCGGGCCTTTTGATCCTATGGAAGGCGAGTACGTAGAGAAATTCCGGGGAAATGTTTTCAAAATCATAGCACAGGGTGTAGAGGGTAATGACGGCAATCTTTACCGTTATTTCCTCTCTACACAACCCGACCGGAACATTCCTGTAGAGGGCGGCAACGCATTTGCCTACAGCTACACATTCCGCCTGTGGAATGATCCGAAACAGGTTTCTCATATATACCCTTTTATAGACGAGGAAACAATATCTGTCAGGGTCTCAAATTTTGACTGGGATGATGACGGACTTATCAGGCTGGTATCGTATGAGAGGCAGGGGCAGTTGCTGAGTGTGTCGGGCGACGATGAATGGGTGCATGATGAATTTTCCGTATTCGAGGAAGAACGCAACACATCCCTTGACCTTCAGTTTCACAAGCAACAAAGCCCCCTGATCAGGAATAATAACGTGGTTATAAGTATACGAAACCAGTATGACCGGGCGCTGCCGTTTTATGTAATACCTATCGGCGGTGTTCCTCAATATAAGTACAGCATCGGCGTCAGACCAAGAGACGATTAACCATTTCAAACCCTGTTAAAAACAATGCCAAAGTTATTTCCCTGGAAAAAAATAATAATTGTAGCTGTTATTCAGATTATTATCTCCCTGTCAATTAAGGCACAGGTTTACCAGTTTCGCAACTTTGGGATAGAACAGGGTCTCCCTCACCGGTTTGTATACACTATAAACCAGGATCCCTCAGGTTATCTGTGGATTGGGACAGGAACTGAGCTCGCCCGGTTCAACGGTTTTGAATTTCAATCAAATCCATCGGGCGACTCACTGCCGGCAGATTTTGTAATTACAAGCTACCATGACTCCGGCGGCAGGATATGGTTCGGACACAACAGCGGGAGCGTGTCGGTACTTGAAAACAACAAAATTAAAGTTTTGGATAACAAGGGAATGGCAACCCGCATTACCGGCATTGCCGAGGACAGCGAGGGTAATATCCTGTTTTCATCACAACAACACGGTCTGCTGGTTGCTGATCAAAATATGAATACCATCCTTTACCAGGAAAATTTCACCTCCCGGCCTGTCACTGCTATCGCCTTTGCAGATAATAACGAATTACTCATAGGCACCTTCGAGGGATTGTACAGCTACAGATATTCTCCGGGAAGCAACCCTGAAATGGATAAACTGATAGACGCTGTTCCGCGTGCTGAAATTTCCGATATTCTGCCATTAGACGATAAAGGGATATTTGTAGGGACCAGGGGCCGGGGGCTCTTTCATCTGGAAAAGGAGGCCGGAAATATTTATAAGGCAACAGATACAGGCGACAGGCACGGGCTCGGATATGCCAATATAGAATCAGTTTATCCGGACAAAAGTGATAATTTATGGGTGAGCACAAGGGGAGAGGGAGTATTTAAAATCATCAACTATTTTGGACCGGGCACAGATATTGAAGTAATTAATTTTACTTCGGAAAACGGACTTGCCGCAGATATTGTCTACAGCTCATTCCAGGACATTGAAGGCAACTACTGGTTTACAACTTATAACGGACTGTCAATGCTGGCCGATAAGGCCTTCAGTTTCTACAGGTCATTTGATGAGCCATTTGGCAGGAATGTGCTGGCAGTATATTCAGATGAGAATCATATCTGGCTTGGTGGTGAAAGCGGACTGTTGCGCATCTCAAAGGAAAACACTGAAAACAGGGTTTTCTATGGCACAGGCCGCGGTCTGCCTTTCGATATGGTAACAGCCATTACATCCTGTGATGATAATCATATCTGGATAGGAACGGCCGGCAACGGTATTTATAGACTTGCCGAGGGCACCCAGAGAGCAATGCAATTTCATGTTTCAGCAAATTCCCTGGAAAACATCATTAATGACCTGAATTACAGCCAGGGTATTCTGAGGGCTGCAACTAACAACGGAGTTATTGAATTTAACCTTCAAACAGGAGAAGTAAATAATTATACCACAAATGAGGGATTGCCGCACAATCAAATCCGGAGCATTTATCGTGATTACGATAACATTAACTGGATCGCCACACGAAGCAACAGGCTGGTTGATGTGGCAGTAAACAATATAATCAGAATTGCCGGTGTTGAACTGGATTTTGTAGCCATAACACAGGATAATAAAGGAAGAATGTGGACAGCGACCAATGGTAACGGTATCATTAAAATAACCAATGATACCATCGTGCAGCTTACCACCGATGAGGGCCTGCATTCCAATTTCTGCTACAGTATGATAACCGGACAGGATGGGAATATCTGGATAGGTCACAGACTTGGACTAAGCAGGGTCGATCCCGACAACTACCATGTACGAACCTACGGTACGGAAAGTGCCATCACGGGTGATTTCAATTTTAATGCCGTACATAAAGGACCGGATGGTGTATTGCTTTTTGGGACAAGCGATGGACTGGTTTCGTATGACCTGTCAGAAGAAAAAACCACCTACCCTCCCCCGCTGTTGAATATTACATCGCTGCAGATATCTGACGAGGAGTATAAAAGTATTGACAGGGTATCCCTTCCTTATGGAAGCTACAGAGTGAGAATTGAATTCATAGGCCTGAACTATTCCGGTCCCGAAAAGGTTCTGTATCAATATAAACTTGATGGATATGACCTTGACTGGTCTGATTTATCAGATCAGAGATTTGCATATTATCCCAGACTTGATGACGGAGACTTTGATTTTCTTCTTCGCGCTTACAATCAGGAAGGCGTTGCCACCGAGGCCCCTCTTTCACTGTCAGTAATTATAGATAAACCTTTCTGGAAGAAATGGTATTTCTTTGTTTCTGTTGCTGTTTTCGGGGGACTGCTTTTTTTGATGATAATAAAGGTAAGAGAGAGAAACCTGAGAATAGAAAAAGAACGGATAGAAAAAGAACTTGCTGTAAGGACAAAGGAAGTAATCGAACAAAAAGATGAAATAGAACATAAAAACAGGGACATTACCGACAGTATAAATTATGCCCGGAGAATTCAGGCCAGCATATTGCCCCCCATTTCAAAAATCAGGAAGAACTTCTCCGACTATTTTGTCTTTTATCAACCGCGTGATATAGTGAGTGGCGATTTCTACTGGTTTGATCAGGTTAACGATAACAAGTTTCTTATTGTATGTGCCGATTCAACCGGACATGGAGTGCCTGGTGCCTTTATGTCGATGATAGGAACAACCCTTATAAAGGATATTTGCATGAGAAAGAACATTAATTCACCCTCAGATATTCTGGCAACACTCGACCGCGAGATTACCACTACATTAAACCAGAATATTGATCCTTCAATAAAATCAACTGACGGGATGGACATCACAGTTTGTGAATTCGACCTGGATAACCGCTATCTCCGTTTTTCATCTGCCATGCGACCAATTATGATGCTCCACAAGGGGGAGCTCACCTATATCAGAGGCAGCCGTAATTCGATAGGAGGTTATTATACTGAATATAAAGACTTTGAAAACCAGGGTTACCAGTTGAATCCCGGTGATATAGTATACCTCTTCTCAGATGGCTATCCCGATCAGTTTGGTGGTCCGATCGGTAAAAAATTCAAAATGGTGCGCCTTAAAAACCTGCTCACCGATATCTGCCATAAACCCATGAAGGAGCAGTATGAATATGTACGCAATAACTTTAATATCTGGAAAGGTGAATATGAGCAGGTTGATGATGTACTTTTCATGGGAATTAAAGTCTGAGGCCCTTCTCAGATCAATGCACAGACTCATGTAATCCGGCTTCCAACGTATATAAATAACACCCCCCCTGTCCGGGTGATATTATTTTTTTCTGAAAAAAAGCTGTATCGGAACTCCCGTAAAACTGAAGTTTTCCCTGATCCTGTTCTCAAGATATCTTTTATAGGGATCTTTTATGTGTTGAGGAAAATTGCAGAAAAAGACAAATGCCGGAGTTTTTACCGGCAACTGGGTTACATAATTTATTTTAATATAATTCCCTCTGACAGCCGGAGGGTGAAATTGATCAACCGCTTTACGGAGAACTTCATTCAGCCTGGAGGTGGGGATCCTTTGCTTTCTTCTCCCGTACACTTGCACGGCAGTTTCCAGGGATTTGTGAATACGCTGCCTGGTCAGAGCCGAAATAAAGATAACCGGAACATCTTCAAAAGGAGATATCCTCTTTTTTATTCCTGCCTTAAACTCCTTTGCCAAAAAGCTGTCTTTCTCTACAAGATCCCATTTATTTACAAGGATAACCACTCCTTTCTTATTCCTTACAATAAGATTGAAGATATTAACATCCTGAGATTCTATTCCGCGGGTCGCATCAACCATCAAAAAGCAGACATCCGAATTTTCTATGGCCCTGACCGACCTCATAATTGAATAGAACTCTATATTTTCCATGGACTTGCTTTTCTTCCTGAGGCCGGCTGTATCTATAAGCAGAAAATGATGCCCAAACTTATTATAGGGTGTATAAATGGCATCTCTTGTTGTACCTGCAACTGATGTAACAATGTTCCTCTCTGTACCGAGAAACGCATTTGCCAGAGAAGACTTGCCCACATTGGGCCTGCCAACAATGGAAAACCTGGGTAAATCAATTTGCTTGTCCTGTTCTTCGGGTATGGAGAAATCCTTCACCAGTTCATCCAGCAATTCACCGGTACCAGATCCGTTAATAGCAGAAACAGGGTATATCTCACCCAGTCCCAGTCCGTAAAAAACACTTGCATCATAATGCCTCTGGGAATTATCAACCTTATTAACTGCAACCAAAACTTTTTTCCTGCTTTTTCTCAGCATATCGGCAATAATTTCATCCAGATCAGTTATTCCGCTTAAAACATCCACAACAAACAATACCGAATCGGATTCCTCCATGGCAAGAAGAACCTGCTTGCGGATTTCCTCTTCGAAAACATCATCTGAATTTGTTACGTATCCACCAGTATCTATAAGAGAAAACTCCTTCCCGTTCCAGTCCGATTTACCATAATGACGATCACGGGTTACACCCGGTAGTTCATCCACAATTGCTTTTCTTCCACCGCACAATCGGTTAAAAAGCGTTGATTTACCCACATTGGGCCGCCCCACTATTGCAACAATGTGACTCATAGTTATTTATCAATTAATAATCAATGATTACATATTATAATAACCTCTTTATTAAAGTTATTCTGTAAATGGCGGTATTTCACGGTTATGCTATTTCAGGCTATTATGACCATAATCTTGTATATACTGCAAAGCACATATTTTCTTATTATTTATATCCAAATCTTTTTAACTGGTAATCTTTTGACCTCCAGTCCTTGTTCACCTTTACAAATAATTCAAGAAAAACCTTTCTTCCGAAAAAATCCTCCATATCCAGTCTGGCTGCTGTTCCGGTTTTCTTCAATGCAGACCCTTTGCTTCCGATAATAATGCCTTTCTGGGTTTCCCGGGCAACGTGAATGATAGCTCGTATTCGTAAAATTTCGCCATCCTCCCTGAACTCTTCAATTTCTATCTCGGTGGAATAAGGTATCTCCTTCTGATAGTTAAGCAGCACTTTCCCCCGTAATATTTCAGAAGCAAAGAACCGCTCTGACCTGTCTGTAAGGGTATCTTTTGGATAATACGGAGGGGACTCGGGTAAGAGCTCCAGAATTTTTGTAAAGACAGTATGGAGATTGAATTTTTCTTTGGCTGAAAGGGGTATGATAATGGCAGAAGGCAATATCTCTTTCCAGTGTGTAACAAGTTGCTCAAGTTTTTCCTGTGAACCCAGATCTATTTTATTGATAAGCAATAAAACAGGAATATTAACCTTGCATATTTTTTCAATATAATCCCTGTTTTTGAGTGACTCTTCCTGAATGTCCGTTACATAAAGAAGAATATCGGCATCCGTTATGGCTTTGCGGACAAAATTCATCATTGATTCATGAAGCTTATAGCTGGGCCGGATTATCCCCGGAGTATCCGAATATACCACCTGAAAATCCTCTCCGTTAACAATCCCCATTATACGGTGACGGGTAGTCTGAACTTTGGAGGTTATTATTGACAGGTTCTCCCCAACAAGCGCATTCATAATAGTGGATTTTCCTACATTCGGATTACCCAGTATATTGACAAATCCGGATTTGTGTGCCATGGCGGTCAAATTATCTGATTAATATCTACCTGAGATTTATATTGAAAGTCATTTTAAATGCAAAATTATCAGTGACTTTATTAAACGAATAGAGACCGTACCTGTAATATACCCCTATCCCGAAGCCCAGGATAAACTGCCTGTAAATATTGTTCATAAGCAATTACTCAGAGATAAATTATACGCCTTTCATAATCTATTTGAATATATTCATTTTCAGCCTGTTTACCTCCTTTTCATGTAAATGCCTCCACTTACCCCTTGGCAGGTTCTTCTTTGTAAGACCTGCAAAGAACACCCTGTCAAGCTTCAGAACCCTGTACCCCATATGCTTGAAGATACGCCTGATAATCCGGTTCTTTCCTGAATGAAGCTGAATACCTACCTGCGACTTGTCAGACTCATCTGTCCAGCTGATTTCATCGACCTGCACCGGACCGTCCTCGAGTTCAATACCCCCGGCTATTGATTCCATATCCGTCCTCGTAAGAGGCCGGTCCAATCCGACCTGATAGATCTTGATCACTTTATGCGAAGGATGGGTAAGCTTTTTGGTAAGTTCTCCGTCATTTGTGAACAGCAACAAGCCTGTTGTATGACGGTCCAGCCTTCCCACCGGATATATTCTCTCCCTGCAGGAACTTTTTACCAGTTCCATCACAGTTCTTTTGGCATAAGGATCATCAACAGTTGTGATATAATCCTTTGGCTTGTTAAGCAAAAGATATATCTTTTGCTCTGGATTCAATTTTCGTCCCTTAAACCTGACAACATCAGAATAGGTGACCTTTGTTCCAACCTCCCTGACAAGCTTATCGTTTACCGTAACATGCCCGGCGCGTATATAATCATCAGCTTCCCTGCGGGAACAAATACCCGAATTTGCAATATAACGGTTGAGTCTTATCTCTTCAGGAACCTTGCTGTATGTTTTATTTGACATCTTATTATCCCCTGCCCTGCTTTTAAATGTTTTCCTCCCTTTTTCATCGCTTGTATGCTGTCTGGATGGAGCAGGCTTTTCTTTCCTGAATTTTTCAAACGGATGTTCCTTTTTCTCTGGTTTGACGGCCGGCCTCCTGCCTTTACCACGAATTCTTTTGTCACCCGGGTTATCTGTTTTCCTGTCCTGCATGATATGATGCTGTTTTTAAATTAAGAAGGGGTTGTATGCCACGTACAAAAATGCAAAGTTACTGTTTTTAACACCATAAACAGGAATTACGGTTTAACTATTTCAAATAACACACTGCAACAATCATTATAAACAATGAACCTACCCGGGCAGAACCCTGATTATACAGGTAATCTATTATTCTCTACCGAGAGGGTTGCAGTATCAAACCAGAAAAGCTGGTGAGACCGGCAAAGCCCATTAATCCGGTTTTTACTGTTATCATTTATGGTAATATGATACCCATCATCAGCGACTGTATAATACATCTTTCAATATGAACTTTTATAAATGATTCCGGTATAAAAAGGGTAATTTGTCATAAATACCACTAATGATTATTTTTTAAGAATTTTGATATCAATGCAGTACAATTTGTCTTTATTTAATTATTTCGGGAATCGTTGCTTTTTAAAGTGAACTCATAAATAATTGTCTTATTATTCTATCAATTGATATAACTTTGCTTTCCATAATAAATGCAAAAAAATCAGGAATATGACTCTGATCAAATCCATATCAGGAATTCGTGGAACCATAGGAAAAAACCCCGGAGAGAACTTAACCCCGCTTGATCTGGTAAAATTTACCTCTGCCTGGGCAATGTGGCTTAAAAAGCAAGGAGTGAAAAAAGAATACAAAGTAGTTATTGGCCGTGATTCAAGGGTTTCGGGTAATATGGTGAACCATGTTGTTTGTGGTACTCTTATGGGTATGGGAATGAATGTGACCGATCTGGGACCGGCTTCTACTCCCACAGTTGCAATGGCCGTAGAGTTTGAAAAAGCCGATGGAGGCATTGTTCTCACGGCAAGCCATAACCCTGCAGAGTGGAATGCACTGAAGCTGTTGAATAACAAAGGTGAATTTATTTCCGCCCGGGATGGAGAAGCACTGATGAATTTTGCGGACAGTGAAGAATTTGACTATGCAGGGGTGAATGAGCTTGGAAAATATAAGAGCGCCCCGGGCTTTGACCAGAAGCATATTGAGGCTGTCCTTGCATTACCCCTGGTGGACGTACCGGCAATCAGTCAGCGTAATTTCAGAATAGCAATAGATTGCACAAATTCCGTTGGCGGGATAATATTGCCAAAGCTTTTGGAACAACTTGGTGTACAGGAAATAATTAAGCTCCATTGCACACCGGATGGTAACTTCTCCCGTAATCCCGAACCGCTGCCGGAACATCTTCAGGAGCTGTCGGCAACAGTAACCCGTAATAAGGCAGACCTTGGATTTGCCGTAGATCCGGATGTTGACAGGCTGGCTGTAGTAAATGAAGATGGAAGAATGTTCGGAGAAGAATATACACTGGTAGCTGTTGCCGATTATGTCTTAAAGCATAATAAAACAGGTAATACCGTTTCAAACCTCTCTTCAACAAAAGCACTGAAAGAACTCACTGAAAGATATGGAGGTACCTATACTGCCTCGGCTGTGGGAGAAGTTAATGTAGTTAATGAAATGAAACGAACCAAAGCTGTTATCGGTGGAGAGGGAAACGGAGGCATTATCGTTCCTGAGCTTCATTACGGACGTGACGCGGTTGCTGGTATAGCATTGTTCCTCTCACATTTGGCAAACAGCAGAAAAAAATGCAGTGAACTAAGGAAGGATTACCCGGATTATTATCTTTCCAAAAAAAGGATAGAACTTTCTCCACATATTGATATGGATGAGGTATTGAGTAAAATAAAAAAACATTATTCCGGGCATCCTTTAAATGAAATTGACGGCATCCGGATCGAAATGCCGGAAGGATGGGTTCATTTAAGAAAATCGAATACCGAGTCAATAATCCGCATCTATTCTGAAGGGAAAAACAAGGAGGGTGCAGAAAAAATGATTCGGGAGATCAAAGAAAAAATCTTCCGGGCATAATAATATCAGGCTCGCAACAGGGAGCGGGAATGCGAAGCACAAAGCCAGCGTCAAGTGAAGCGTATTATGAGCCATCTCCTGTACGGATATTTTTTTCTCCTTTTTAGTCAATCAAATTCACAAATACGAATGATTTAGTTAATAATCCTTAAAACCTGAATGATTTTGTAATTGTTCAGGTTCAGGTAACGGTTATGTGTATATTTTTGTATAATAAATATTCAATGGCATTATAATCCATTAAATCAAAAACAGGATTAAACCTTTTATCAAAAAACAAATCAAAGTTTAACAGGTTCTTTAGATTTTTATAGTGTCAGAAAGTCTTTATGGTATAATTAATTGATTATTAACTTTATTAACCTGTTTTATTAGGATGAATCCCTCATGTTACTTCGTAACACAAAAAGGCATGTATAAAGCATGTGGGATCCATCGGAATTGAAACACTAAATATCCTAAACAAGAAAATGTAACACATTGTTAAACAGATTGCTAATTATACTT
>PXAP01000283.1 GCA_003567115.1 Bacteroidota bacterium | reverse complement strand
ATGAAGATTCATACCATCTTCGCTGAGCATGCGTCCAAACCACGGTCCACGGTTAAATCCTACAGGGACCTGACCGGCCTCATCCATTTCAACTATCATTCCCCACTCCCTGAACATGGAGGCAGCCCATTCGGCTGCATTGGCATAGGCATCGGAACCAGAAAGCCTCCCGCCGATACGGTTGGTAAGTATGTCAAGGTGATCCATAGTCCGGTTATCTTTCTGTCCGATCTCTATTATTTTTTCAACAACAGGACCGGCTTCAGCAACAGTATCCGTAACAATGATTTGATGCGCCTGACTGGCAAGAATGTTACCTGTTAAAAGGAAGAAAACCGATAAAACTGATAATTTTTTCATTATGAATGATTCGAAAAATAAAGGAATATTAAATCTTTTTAAAATTATCGCAAATATATCGGTTATTTTATTAATTTTAATCGGACATACCCTTCCGGGTAAACAATATCTTAATTTTAAACAGAAAGATCTGATCGGGATATCAGGGTATATTGTTAAAAAATATCCATATCCCCGGCTTTATTTCTGATTCAGCCTAAAACAATTTTTTTATGTTATATCACCGGTCTATACAATTAAAAAGATTTTATTTCCCGATTATGCAGATAGTTATCCGTCTACTGCTTATATTTATTTTTTTCATCTGTTCCGGTTTTGCCGGTATTGCCCGGTATCAGGAAGAGCCGCTGGCTGATCAGTTAAGGGACGCAATACAGCATGAAGCTTTCCGGATAAATGCCCTTGTTCAGGCCGGGTTCCGGTATTCATTGAAGGATGACTATTTTCAGGGCGGACGTACCTTTGAAGCTGCAAATGCCCGTCTGGAATTCAGCGGGACCATAGATGGCAGCTTTTATTATAGTATGCTATTTGATATGGTAAGTGAGCCAAACCTACTCGATGCTTTTGCCGGTTACCGGCACAGTGACGGTTTACAAATAACGGCCGGAGCAATGAAACCTAATCAGACACAGGACTTTATTCCCAGTGCCGCTGAAACCGATTTTATTGACAGGACAAGGATTACCGGATTGCTGGTTGGCAGTCGTGAAATCGGGATATCCGCCGAGGGTGATATAGACGATTTCTATTATTATGCCGGAGTTTTCAACGGCAGCAGATTGACCTCGAACAATAACAATAAGTTTTACCGTATAGGCCGGTTGCAGTATACTTTCAGGGATCTGGTGCCCGGCACAATACAGGTCGGACTCCATGGCTCACACGGTGATTCGCGGGATATCCGCAGCGGCAGTAACGGACCGCTTCTGCGGGGTAAAAGGACCATCTACGGTACCGATGTAAGGATGGAGGCAGGCTATGTATTGGTTGCAGCTGAATACCTGGCCGGTAATCTTGAGATAGTTGACATTGCTGACAGGAAAGAGAGAATCAGCGGGATTTATTTTACGGGCGGATACCGGTTTTTTGAAAGGACCATGATCCTTGCCCGATGGCAATCCTGGGGGTACAGGGAAATGGATTATCGTGATAATCAGCTTACATTCGGAGTAAACCATGATTTTACAGGACTTACCAGTTTTCAGTTCAACCTTGATACCTATTTTCCTGAAAACGGTGATAATCATTACGGGATATCAATGATCCTGCAGATAAATTTTTAGCAGGCAGCAAAAAGATCCGGTTGCCTTAAAATTACTATCGGGCAAATAACGGGACTTTAAAGATTTATATTATTTCGAAGGTTCCTGAAAGGTTAATGTAAAGCTCCGGTAATCTTTCTCATATTCTGGGATTGGTTTATGAGTGCCACCGAAGCCATCGTAAAGTCAATAAAACACGGCCTCCGGAAAAGATCAGTATGGTAATGTCAATCCCGTATATTCTTTACCAAGCCTGTCATAGGATGCCTCCATCATCAGGAAGAAAGCCTGTCCCTCGCTCGACCACGCAGGTTCTGAGTAGTCGGGGGGACCGGGTACTCCAACCACATATCCATGTTCATTCACCCTTTCATGCACTGCATTTCTTATATTAAGTGCAGTTTCAAGATGATCAATATCCAGCCACTCCTCCTTTATTCCATTGAAAATTGAATCAGCCACTCTCATTGCAAGACTGGTTTCCACGAAAGTGGAGGAATCGTTAATGTGGTTGTGGAACAGATAATCATCCCTTAAATATCTGAAGCAGCCGGCCAGGTGTTCCCTTACCCGATTTTTCATCTCCTCTCTTTCTGTGTCCATGGCATCGGGAAGGTGCCCGATAAGCCTGGTCATGCCGCTGATGGCATGGGCATTGCCAAGTCCCCAAAGATTCGGGTGGGTGATCTGTTGTGATTCGGCATTCCATCGCGAAGCAAACAATGATTCCTCCTCTATCCAGATCCGGTCGATAATCGCTTTGGACTGAAAATAAGCTTCTTCGGGGTGTCCGGCGAAGGCCAGGAAGGGAGGAGCCATATATATGGAGTCGGCCCAGAGCTCGGGACCGTGATATGAATGATGTATAAAACCTTCCCCGGTTCTGGGGGCCTCTTCAAGGAGGTATGTTATCATCCGGTCTGCGGCGCTTTTCAATTCAGGATCGTTGAGTATATCTGCCGAGCGCAATACTGCTTCCAGTGGAGTGGCTGAATCGTTTATGCCGTATGCCGTGCTTATTACTGCAAGACGTCCGTCATCTGCCTGCCGCTTGACTGCCTCTTTTGCCATAAGTATCATCATTGTTTCATCTCCGGTC
Source organism: Bacteroidota bacterium (assembly GCA_003567115.1). Lineage (GTDB taxonomy): Bacteria > Bacteroidota > Bacteroidia > Bacteroidales > PUMT01 > PXAP01. The sequence continues at coordinate 1,245 of PXAP01000283.1, read as the reverse complement.
TCAACAAAAGCCTGGCTGGCAATTCCGTGTTCCCAGTTCTGCTTTTGCAATGACAGCATTGCCATCTTAACCTTCCTTCTGATGGGAGTATAGAAATATTCAGGCTCTTCGTCATTAATTCTGTTACATGATGACAGGGCAGGAAGGAAAAAAGCTCCGCCAATAAGGCCCGATTTGACTAAAAAATCTCTTCTGATCATAATTCTGATGGTTTTATGGTTAAATTGAGTTGAATGCCATAAAGATAAAAAAACAAACATCTTTACCAGTTATAAATATATATGAAATTTTTTATCTGAATTTTCCATCTTGAAAATACTTAACAAAGTGTCAGGTATAACATGGAAAATCGACGAAAGTCAAATTACACACATACAGATGAAAAAAACGGATTGAGGATCACTTACTTAGCCATTTCAGGAAAAGTTGACTCAAATCCTGGTCTGACCGGATAATAAGCGATTCTGAAGCATTTCTGTAACTGTAGGCATTTCGGATCACTGAAAGATCTTTATCTATCTCATACTGATCATGGGTTTCGGCTGCGGCATCGTTAACATTGACAAGCAGAAGTTTTCTCGGGGCAATTGCCGCTGCCAGGTCGGGCAGGTCATAAGCCACAAGTGCACCGGGTACTGATCCGTGTATGAATGCCGGATGGTAAAACCTGTTCATAACAACAGAACGATAGGAGGAGTAAGGCTCTATAAGGGCTATACCCGAAACAGAAGATTCAAATGCTGCTGCATGGAGCAGATCAGGAGAGATCTCGCCTTTGGCCAGGGCATAGATAGTGCCGGTATTCTCCCTTTCTTTAAGCAGCCGGGTTAACCTTACGATATCACCGGCCCGCATTCCTGTAATGCTTCTTCCTATGAGCATGGATGCAAACCATACATTATAAGATATACCATCAATATAGGCATCACCCCTGAAAACTCCGGGCCCTGTTTCTCCAATACCTATAAGATCGGAGGCAAGTACGGTGAACCCCTTATTAACGAACCATTCGATTCCGCCTTCAGCAGATGCCTCCGCAGCCTTGCCTTCAGGATGCAGATAGATCAATGCTTTGGAGTTTGGCCGTTCGGGTATCATTAAAAGGTATGGAATAACGTAATCTCCTTCTCCCTGCAGGAAATATTTTTCAATCATGTAACCGTCTCTCTGAATACGGCCTGTAAAAACCGGTTCTTCAATCTCTTCGGGTTCGATATAACCTGAAAGTTGCTTTGCTGAATTTAT
>PXAP01000332.1 GCA_003567115.1 Bacteroidota bacterium | reverse complement strand
CCGGTTTCAAACACATTCCATCTTATTCCGGTCATCTTTGCCATGGTGCTTTCCGGGTCATGTACCGGGCTCAGGCATCTGGAAGAGGAGCAAAAGCTCTATACAGGCAGCCGCATCAAAATTGAGCAGGCAGAACCAATCCCCAACAAAAAAGAGTTAGAGGCAGAGCTGCAAGAGGTCATCAGGCACGATCCCAACATACAATTACTAATATCAAGGCCCCGGCTGTGGATATACAATGTAATGGGAGAAACCAGGGAAAGGGGGCCGGCCCGCTGGATAAAAACCAATTTAGGCAGACCACCGGTGCTCTTTGAAGATATCGATACCGAACGAACGGCAAGATTAATGCAAAACCGGTTGTTCAATAAAGGTTATTTTGATGCCGTGGTCGATTACCAGGTAAAAGAAAAACCCCGCAGAAAATCTGTGGATTATCATATAACGGTAAAGTCCCCCTACAGGATAAGAAACGTTGTTGAACTGCAGGAAGATATCCCGGTTGCTGCTGATATCAACTGTTCAATGGAAGAAAGCATTCTGGAAAGCGGTCAGATCTACCGGCTGCAGGATTTAAGGGATGAAAGAGAACGTATTGACAGATACATTAAAGAGCTGGGATATTTTTATTTTCACCCCGATTACCTGATTTTCACGGCCGACAGCATTGCAGGCAAAAGGGTGGTGGACCTCTATCTGAACATAAAACCCACAGCCCCGTCCAATGCGCTAAACAGATATACCATAAGAAACATATACATTGATGCCGGCAGCCCGGAAGCCGTGATTATTGAAGAAACCGGTCAGAAAGCCGGCAGTATTGAGGAACACGATTCCAAAGGAAAAAAAGAGATAAAGGAGGGGGTTTTCATAATAGCCGGCGAAGATTTCCTGAAGCCCCATACTCTTGCCCGTGCTATTTTTCTTGAAAAGGATCGGATATACAGAAACAGTGACCGCAGACTGACCCTTACCCATTTAATCGGGATGGAGGTATTCAAGTTCGTAAACATCCATTTTGAACCGGTGCAGAATGAAGATAATGGGAATACCAATTACCTTGATGCAAGAATAGTGCTTGTCCCCATGGAAAAAAAGACTATCAGCGCCGAACTGAGCGGAGTTTCAAAATCCAATGATTTTGCCGGCCCCGGCCTGACGGGATCTTTCAGGAACAGGAATTTTCTTGGTGGTGCAGAGCACTTCAGTATAAACCTCGATGGGTCATTTGAATTTCTTATGGGGCAGAGAGGTGTTACTTCCACAGAAGCAAGTATCTCCTCAGAATTGAGAATCCCCCGGCTGATACCCTGGGAATTTGGATGGGTAACTCCCCAGCTCATCCCTGAAACAAATATGAGATTATCATTTAACCACTTGAACCGCACCGATGCGTTCAGCCTTGGTTCTTTCAGGTCGGAGTTCGGCTACATGTGGAACCCCTCTGTCAGGACACAGCAAAGATTATCCCCTTTTGTTTTCAATATTTTCAGATTGGGGACCGTTACAGAGGAATATGAAGATTTATTTGACCGTGATGCACTTCTGAGAAGGGGCCTTTTTGAACAGTTCATCCTGGGTTCACAATACTCATATCTGTATAATTCTCAGTTGGACGGTATCAATGACGTGGACTGGTATTTTAATCTTAATCTGGACGTGGCAGGAAACAGCCTGTGGCTGTTAAGCAATTACGCAGGTCTTGGCCGCAGAGATGAAACGGGTGACCGCCTTATTCTGGGTCAAAGCTTTTCACAGTACGGTAAAACAGATTTCGACTTTCGTTATTACAGGAATATAGGGAGTGATACAAGGCTTGCCACCAGACTGATTGCCGGGATTGGCATGCCCTACGGAAATTCAACTACCCTGCCGTATACAAAGCTTTTTACAATTGGAGGCACTACCAGCATACGGGCATTTCACCCCCGCAGACTCGGTCCCGGTTCTTACACCCCGCCCGAAGACCTGTTAACTACCTTTAATATTTACCAGGCAGGTGATATTAAACTTGAAATGAACCTGGAATTCCGCTATGCTTTCGGCAATATAGTCAAAGGAGCCATATTTGCTGATGCCGGCAATATCTGGAACCTGCGGGAAGATGAGGATGCCCCGGGAGGAAAATTCGAATATCCCGGCTTCCTTGAGGAGATAGCGCTGGGAACAGGTGCGGGATTAAGGTTTGATTTCACCTTTTTCCTCCTGAGGCTGGACCTTGCTTTTCCCCTGGCTGACCCGCGTTATCCGACCGGAAATTATTTTCAGCCGGTCAGACCTCTCGACCCTGACTGGAGACGAGATAACCTGATATTTAACCTGGCTATAGGATATCCTTTCTGAGAAAAATTAAATATGATTCCTGTCAATGGCTATTAAACCGGGCCGTTAGCTTGAGGTCATGCACGGCACACTAAAAAAAGTCCGGCTCAAATGCCGGACTTTTAATTATCAGAGAAACCTTTAATCTTCTATCCTGTGTCAGGTAATACCATTGATAATCCGCCCTGCGTGCAGGAGCGGATATGACCCCGGATAGCATTACTCATCCTGCATCTCTTCCATAAGTACATTAATCCTCATCTGAAGTTCAGGATCCTGTTGATAATAATTCATGATCTCCTGATACTTCTGGGGAGAAATTCCTTCCTCGGTTATGGCTTCAGTAATAACACCTTCGTACTCAAGCTGAATTTCCTGAATGCCTTCAATGGCACTGGCAAACGCCGTCAACTCTTCCTCGGTGGCTTCGACTTCAGCCCCGGTGCTTTGGGCATCCAGAATAGTATTAAACTTTTCGACTGTAAGATCATTGTCTTCTACCTCCTGGATCATTTTCATCTGACTTTCCTGCTGCAACGGCGTAACTGCCTGGGCAGCATTAATAAATTCAATCAGCTCATTATCCGAATATTCGGGTGACTGGGGTGCTTCCTGCTGCGGGGGTAATTGCTGTGCATTAACTGAAGATGATATAAACAGAGCAGACATAATCATCAACAAACTGAAAACTTTTGCCAAATAATTGAGATTTTTAATAAACATAATAAATTATTTACGGTTCAACATACTAAATCAACGAAATCATCTTTACAATAGTACAAATAATTTTGTATATCAAGAAATTATATAAGACATTCCACTAAAAGATCCTTCCGGGATGCCCGCCATAACTGATCATGATCGATTTTTATCCTATAATAAAAAAATTTTCATTGAAAAATATCCAAATAATTTTTGATTATTAAAAAATAGATTGTATTTTTGGATCGGATAAAATATTAAAAATGCTAACAGCAGCCAATAATAACCTCAATTTTAATGCGTTGAACAATAATCAGTTCATAAGCAAGGAGGTTATTATGTGTAAACTGTAAAAAAGATCATAAAAAGCACAGAAACCCTCCGCAACACGGAGGGTTTTTTTATATCAGTACCATGAAGAATTTCAATAATAATAATAATAATAATAATAATAATAAATCACCACCTCCGCGGGCAGGTTATTGATATTCTTTTTCATGGCTCGCGGGAATCGCGGGCTTTTTTTTTAATACCATAATTTTAAAAAACACATTAATTCAGAAAAGATGGAAACTACAAAAACAGAGGAAATATCTCAACTGCTTGATCAAATTGAAACAGAAAAGGCTATAGATCTTGTTAAAACAACTTTTTCCAGGTCGCTGTGTGACCAGCTGAATCTTTTTAAAGTTGAAGCCCCGCTGGTAGTTGCAGAAGATACCGGGATTAACGACGATCTTAACGGAATTGAAAGGCCCGTTTCCCTTCTAATCAGAGATATGCCTTCAAAAAAGGTCAGCGTGGTCCAGTCCCTTGCGAAATGGAAAAGGTACAGGCTGGGCCAACTGGGTGTAAAACCGGGAGAAGGTATAATTACCAATATGAAAGCACTCCGGCCCGACGAGGATCTGGGGCCTATCCATTCGGTCTTTGTTGATCAATGGGACTGGG
>PXAP01000033.1 GCA_003567115.1 Bacteroidota bacterium | reverse complement strand
GAACACAGGGGCTATGCTTATCAGCCTGCAACTGCACAGTTTTATCTGCAGAATGAGAGAACACTTGGCAACTATCCTTTCATTGATGTTTTTATAAACATTAAACATAAAAGGGCCAGGATATTTTTAAAGGGTGAACACATGAATTCCGGCTTTCTTGAGCCCGAGTACTTTTCTGTTCTCAATTATCCCAGAAATGAACGCATGTTTAAGTTCGGCTTTTCCTGGTCATTCTACAATTAATACTGCATAAATCTGTATTATTCCCTTCTGTATTGCTAAAAAAAAATGTATATTCGTATAGAGAACATAACCTGTTTAATAATGAAGAAAAGAAAAAGGTATTGGATTTATTCTTTTCTTTTTCCAATTATTCTTCTGACTTTTTCCTGCAGAGAAACTGCCGAAAAAGAGGAAAAAACAGCAATTCCCCATTACCTGGAAAAAGGCGGTATTACAGCCATTACAGACTTTAATTCCACCAATTACTTTATTTACAGAGGTGAGCCTATGGGCTACCAGTATGAACTTTTAAACCTGCTTGCCGACCATCTGGATATAGAACTTGATGTGGTGGTCAACAATAACCTGGAAGAGAGTTTTGACTGCCTGCTGAGTGATAAATGCGATCTTCTTGCCATTAATCTTACCGTTACCCGTGAAAGAAGCAGGATAGTAGACTTTACCGAGCCCCACAGCCAGACACGGCAGGTGCTTGTTCAAAGTATGCCGGCCGACTGGCAATATATGGGTCCCGCTGAACTGGATACCCATATGATCAGGAATCCTCTTGAACTGGGTGGTAAGACGGTGCATGTGCAAAGTAATTCCGCCTTTGTATCACGCCTGAAAAATCTAATGGACGAAATAGGCGACACAATAATTATCAAGGAGGTTGAACAGGTTGCCGAACATCTCATAACAATGGTTGCCGAAGGGGAAATTGATTATACCGTAAGTGACGAGAATGTTGCCAGGGTGAATAAGACCTATTATGATAATATTGATATAGAAACAGCTGTAAGTTTTCCCCAGAACCTTGCATGGGCTGTAAGGAAAGGGGATAATCATTTACGTGACTCCATAAACGACTGGCTCAGAAATTTCAAATCAACAATTGACTATCGTCTTTTATATGCAAAATATTTTCAGAATCAACGTTCATCAAGGATCGTTGAAAGTGATTTCTATGTACTTGCAACAGGGAGAATCTCTCCCTATGATGATCTGATAAAAAAGTACAGCAGGGAGATTGGCTGGGACTGGCGGTTGCTGGCTTCGTTGATCTACCAGGAATCACGGTTCAGGAGAGATGCCCGCAGCTGGGCGGGAGCCAGCGGACTTATGCAATTGATGCCCGCTACAGCAAGGAGGTTCGGTGTAAGAAATATTAACGATCCGGAAGAAAATATCAGGGCAGGAATAAGATATATTGCATGGCTGCAAGAAATTCTGCAGGATAGGATACCCGACCGGGAGGAAAGAATTAAATTTATTCTCGCAGCTTATAACGTCGGACTGGGTCATGTGCTGGATGCCAGGGCACTGGCAAGGAAACACGGAAAAAATCCCGACCGGTGGACCGATAATGTGGATTATTTTATTTTAAATAAATCCAACCCCGATTATTTTCTCGATCCGGTGGTAAGACATGGTTATGCCCGGGGTAATGAACCATACAACTATGTTGGGGAAATAATGAACCGCTATGAGCATTACAGGAATATTGTCATTTATTAGATGCACCGGCATTGTTGATAATTTCAATAAATTCGGACAGTATCATTGCAGTTGCACCCCACACATATTCATTATCAATTAAATACCCTGGAGCGCAGATAATCTCATCTCTTATTTTGAGGTTTTTTTCAGTTTTAACAGTATTTCCCAGAAGATTTTTAAGGGAGATAAGTATAAGATATTCCACCTCTTTTGAATTGATCCTGAAATCGGGTGGTCTGTCTGTATAGCCTACTACCGGCGATACCTCAAGATTGCTGATGTGAACATACAGCGGAGTCAGGGTTCCCAGTACGGTGATATCCCCGGCATCGATACCTGTCTCTTCGCCTGCCTCCCTTAAAGCTGTGTAAATGATTGATCTGTCCGTTATTTCCCTCTTTCCGCCGGGCAGGCTTACCTGACCGCTGTGAGGACCGGGATATTCGGTACGTTTTATAAGCAGAGTCGACAGTTCTCCCTTTCGGGGAAAAATAAGTATCAGCACACCGGCTTTACCTGTAGTTTGCAAAGGCCGATTCTCCCTGTTTACCAAAGGTGCCATTCTGTTCTGCGATACCCGCCCCGGCAATTTCTGGTTCAGCCGGATTTCCAGATTTTTTATAAAATTGCAGGTCATGCCTCTAAAATAATTAATAAAACTGCCGGCCGCTTCTGCCTAATCGAAACGGATGGTTTTTTCAGGACTTATCCTGCCTATAATATATGACGGTAAAATGAGCATTGCAATTGTTATGATCATTGTACCTGCATTTAACATTAAAAGGTGTGATAATTTTAAATTTACAGGTACAGTGGCAATGAAATAAGATGCCTGATCAAGCTTGATAAATCCTGTGTAATGCTGAATTAAAGCAATACCTATTCCTATGAGATTCCCCCAGAATAATCCTTTGGCGATCAGGAAAGCCGACTGGTAGAGAAAAATCTTACGTAACCTGGCATTTTCCAGTCCGATAGCTTTCAGTATACCTATCATAGAGGTGCGCTCCAGAATGAGTATCAGCAGACCTGAAACCATATTAAAGCCTGCAACTATTACCATAAGGGATAGAATTACCCAGACGTTCATATCAAGAAGCTCAAGCCAGTCAAAAAACTGCGGATATTTATCTTTTATGCTTACAACCCTTAAACGTGAAAGATCTTCAGTAAATATATGTCCCGCCATATCATCAATCTGCAGGCTTACCCTGTCGAGGTTATCAAAATCATGCAGCAATATTTCAATACCCGATACCTGGTTTTCATCCCAATCGTTCAGGCGCTGGATATGTTTTATGTCTGAGAGCACAAAAAGTTTATCAAGTTCTTCCAGCCCGGTTTCATATATGCCCGAAACAGTGAATCTCCTTACGCGTGGTGGCTCCTGTACAAAATACATGGCAAAATCATCACCAGCATTCAGCCTCAGCAAAGAGGCGATTGAATGTGATATAACAGCTTCATTGCTGATCAGGGTATCGTTGATGTTTATCTTCGATCCTTCCACCATGTTCTGTTCAAAAAATGACCAGTCGAAATTTCCGTCTATGCCTTTGAGAACCACTCCCTGTATATCTTCGCGGGTTCTGATAATTCCTGCCTTGGTGGCAAAAGCCTGAATGTGACGAACTTCAGGAATCTGTCGGATCTCAGGAATTACAGGCAGGTTTTTGTTTACCGGGGCGGCTTCATAAGAAATGTTGGAATCAAAATTGATGATCTGTATATGGGAGCCAAAACCAATAACCTTGTTTCGTATATCTCTTTTAAAACCTGTTACAATTGAAACAGACATTATCATCACTGCAAGTCCCAGAGCAATGCCTGTAATTGCAATAGTTACTATAGGCCCGGAAATATTTTTTTTCCTTTCCTCCCCTCGTATAAGACGTTTAGCTATGTGAAGCTCAAAGTTCATTTTTGTTAATGCAAAATTATATATATATTTTCACTGAGCAATAATATTTGAGAAATGGCAGTTTTCCGGGAAAATACCTCAGCCTGACCATAAACGGAACACGTTGTACCTGTATGTATCACATTCACATATGTTTTATTATCTTTGCATGTATTGCACCGGACGTTAAAATATGTTTTTCATAGCTTGTTTGCCGGTAAAATTTTTTGATAACTGCGGAAGGAGATTCCCTGAAATTACCGATATCACTTTATAAACTACTAATTTTCTAAATTATTACAATGATGGAGCTGGATTACTTTATTGATGAATTGTTTGACAAAAATCAGTCAG
>PXAP01000231.1 GCA_003567115.1 Bacteroidota bacterium | reverse complement strand
TTATGTTACCATTGAAGGGAGATCAGCTGTTATTTCTCTGCATGACCTTACCGGGTTTAATGGACGGTGTGATGCAATATTCTTTACCATGGATGATATTACACCTCCGAATGAAGTTGAAGACCTCGCGGCCTTCAGGAGGAAATATGGTAAATTGCCCGAAAAACCTGTTGAAGAGGGTAAATTTGATTTTGTTGTTGTAGGCGGAGGTATTGCAGGAACCAGTGCCGCAATTTCTGCTGCACGACTGGGACTCAATGTTGCCCTGATTCAGGACAGGCCTGTCCTGGGTGGCAATAACAGCTCTGAAGTCCGCGTCCACCTCGGTGGCCGCATTAATGTAGAGCCATTTCCTGCACTTGGTGATGTTGTCCGCGAGATCGGCCCGTCTCTGGGAGGCAATGCTCAACCGGCCGGCCATTATGAAGATCACAAGATACTGGGGGTAGTCCATGCTGAGGAAAATATTTCTCTTTACCTGAATTACCGGGCTTTTGATGTTGAAAAAGAAGGTGCAAATATTTCCAGGGTTATTGCCAGACATACTGAATCAGGTGAGGAAGTTGCCTTTTCAGCGCCATTATTTGCTGATTGTACCGGTGATGGCACGATAGGATATCTTGCCGGAGCCGATTTTGCTATGGGACGGGAAGGTAAGAATGAGTTTGGAGAAGAGACGGCCCCTGAAGTGGGTGACAAGATGACCATGGGTTCATCAGTTCAGTGGTATTCGGTTGAGGATGATGATAAATCCTTTTTTCCTGTTTTCAGTTACGGAATAGATTTCAATGAGGTCAATGCCCAAAAGGTTACGATGGGAGAGTGGACATGGGAAACAGGTATGAACCTGGACCAGATATACGATTTTGAAAGGATACGGGATTACGGGCTTCTGGTTGTCTATTCAAACTGGTCATTCCTGAAGAACAGAAGTTCTGTAAAGGAAGATTACCTGAACCGCCGCCTTGAGTGGGTTGCATATATTGCAGGGAAAAGGGAATCAAGACGGCTGCTTGGTGATCATATTCTGACTGAAAATGATATCAGAGATTATGTGATTTATCCCGATGCATCTGTACCGACGACCTGGAGCATAGATCTTCACTATCCTGATCCTGAAAACACAAATCATTTCCCCGGTCAGGAATTTAAATCAATTGCTGAGTTTATTCAAATACATCACTACCCGGTACCATACAGGTGTTTCTATTCACGTAACGTGGATAATCTTTTCATGGCTGGCAGAAACATCAGTGTTACCCATGTTGCACTGGGTACAGTACGTGTAATGCGTACAACCGGTATGATGGGAGAGGTTGTCGGTATGGCTGCATCAGTCTGCAACAGACATCAGACAACTCCCCGGGGAGTTTACCAGGATCATCTTGATGAACTGAAGGCTTTGATGGAAAAGGGGGTTGGAAGATATGACATTGACTGCCAGCAGAACTATAACCTGGGAGGTACGCTCGGACCTAAATTTGAATAAATGGCCATGGTTCATCTGAAAAAAAAACATAATAATCTATGCAATCATAAATCAAATGGGGAATAAAAAAAAGTGTCAGGATATCTCAAGGCGTGAATTTTTTAGAAGCACGTCATTCGTTGTAGGAGGTGGTTTATTATTTAATACTCTGCCCTTATCAGGATATAGTGAGAGCTCCGGTGTGAGAGACTTGATAAGGACACGGATCAGCGGTCGTTATCCTCATCTTACAATGTTCAACCAGGGTAATGAATGCGGAATAGGCGCCGTTGTGCCCTGGGCTGACCGGTTGTGGACAATCACCTACAGCCCTCATGACCCCATGGGTAATGACCATGACGGTCTTTATGAAATAACGACTGACATGCGGATTACCAGGCGTGCGGAATCGATCGGGGGGACCCCGGCCGCCCGTATGATTCACAGGGAGTCCGGACAGTTGTTTATTGGTCCATATGCTATTGACAGGAATCGTAATGTACGGGTAATACCCTATGAAAGGATGCCGGGGCGGCATACTGCCATAGCACGACATCTTACTAATCCGGAAAACAAGATATACTACTTCACTATGGAAGAAGGAATGTATGAAGTGGATGTCAATACCCTGGAAGTCACAACTCTTTATCTGGATTCGAATATAACGCCCGGCGGCAATGACGGTGGACCAAGACTGCCGGGTTACCATGGTAAAGGCGGTTATTCAAGCCAGGGTTTTGTGGTTATGTCCAATAACGGCAGAATCGGAACAGGAGGAGTTGAGGGGGCCGGATTAATTGATTTCAGGCTTCCGGGAGGATGTCTGGCTTCATGGAATGGCGATTGGGGAGGGAAATTATCCCCGAAAGGGTGGCAGATCATCAATGACAATCAGTTTACGGAGGTTACCGGCCCGGGAGGTATATACGGTAACAATAAGGAAGATGACCCGTTGTGGAGTGTTGGCTGGGATCACAGGTCATTGATCATAAAACTGCTCGATGACAGGGAATGGCATACCTTTCGTTTACCCAAGGCCGATTACAGTTACGAAGGGTTACATGGCTGGCATGTAGAATGGCCCAGGATCCGACAGGTAGGGCCGAATGGAGAATATCTGATGAATCATCATGGCATGTGGTTTGATTTTCCGGGAGAGTTTTCCAAAGCTTATCATCCGGCTCCACGTCCCATAGCAAGCCATTTGAAAATAACCGGTGATTTTGCCAGGTGGCAGGATGAGGTGGTATTTGGTTGTGATGATAATGCTTTAAGCAGATTTGGTCCGGGCATAGCATTAACTGATCAGTCTCATTCAAACCTGTGGTTTTCAAAGTGGGACAAGCTGAAAGATAATGGTCGTCCGTATGGATGGGGAGGTCCCTGGGTACATGATAAGGTTCAAAAAGGTGTGGCATCTGAACCATTCGCATTTCCGGGTTATACAAACAGGCAGTTGCATCTGAGCAATATAAACAGCTATGCTATTGGTTTCACCGTTGAGATAGACAGGACGGGAAGTGGGGACTGGGAAGTTCTTGAAGAATTGATTGTTCCGGCTCACGGTTATATCCATCATGAATTTTCGGATGATGTCAGGGCGGAATGGATACGCCTTACCCCTGATGCAAGCGGAAAATATGTGACCGCTTATTTCCATTTCGGCAAAGGAGGAGGGGTGCGTCATGACCCGGCTATGTTTAAATCTCTTGCTCCGGCCAGTCCCAACACACCAAGGAGTGTCGGTGTATTGTATACTGCCGGACAGGACAGGGGAATCCTGCAGTTTGCTGCGTGGACCGTTGACGGGAGCGGCAGGGCCACTGAAGCCGGATATTATGAGATGGACCAGGATCTGAAACTGAAAAGGGTTGATAATCCCGGTTTGCATCGTGAGGTCAAACAAAAAGCTGAAATAGAGACAGAAGAATTCCGTGTGGACGAGGCCTCGGTAATTATGGTTGATCATTGGGGAAACCGTTTCCGTCTGCCAAAGGGGGATCCCTCATTTGACAATCCAACGGAATTCGGGATACCCAGGCTGAGGAGGGAACTTGCAACCGAACGCGACATTTTTAATGTGCATGGTACCATATACTGCCTTCCCCGTGCCAACTCAGGAGATTTTGCAAATATGAAGCCGGTTGCCACTCATAACAAACGGTTTACGGATTTCTGTCCCTGGCGGGGACTGGTGGCTATAGCCGGCTGCAGTAGTGAACTGCAGGAAGATAGTGACCATTTCCGGATAAGTGATGATGGCAGGGCAGGGTTGTGGCTTGGCGACTACGATGATTTGTGGAAGCTTGGGAAGCCGGCCGGGAAAGGCGGGCCGTGGAAAGATACTGATATTATGGCACATATACCATCTGATCCCTATATAATGACCGGCTACGACAAAAAGATGGTACAGGTATCGCATAATTCGGACAGCCCTGCAGCAATTCAGTAATTAGATATTTATCAACGGCCAATAAAGATATTAATAATCAAGCGCAATACATTCCTGCCACGTAATA
>PXAP01000329.1 GCA_003567115.1 Bacteroidota bacterium | reverse complement strand
GGTAATTTCATCACTTACAACGCTGAAAAAACACAAGAACAACCAGTGGTATAATTCAGTGGGTGCTTCGGGCGGGGTTTCAGCAGTAATATTTACCAGTATTTTCTTTGCACCATGGCAAACACTTTTGCTGTTTGCCATAATTCCCATTCCCGGCGTTGTGTTTGGCGGACTTTACCTGGCTTATTCACATTACATGAGCAAAAAGGCCTCTGATAACATTAATCATGATGCACATTTTATTGGTGCCCTATTCGGGTTACTCTTCCCTCTTCTGATAGATATAGGTTTGCTGGGAACATTTGTTGAACAGCTTTTCCGGTTATGATAATGAATGCCAATAATTTGAATCATAAACATTTCATCTGCCTGAACGGGGAGATGCTCCCCGCCGGTGAGCCATCACTTATGCACACTAACCGTGCATTTTGCTACGGTGATGCGCTCTTTGAGACAATGCACGCAAACGGAACAAAACTGCAGTTTTTCCCCGCCCATTACAGCCGCCTGGAAAAAGGAATGCAAAAACTTAAAATGGAAAAAAATGGCCTGCCCGATGCCGGCAACCTGGAGGCGCTGATAGTAAAACTGCTTAATAAAAATCATCTTTACAAGGGAGTACGGGTCAGGTTAAGCGTATTCCGCAATACAGGAGGCTTTTACACTCCCCGAAACAATTTGGTTTCCTACCTTGCCGAAACCCTTCCCCTTCCAGACGATAAATACCGGTTGAACGAAAAAGGATTTAAAACGGCTGTATTTAAAGAACTTTCAAAGCAGGCTGACAAACTGGCAAATCTGAAGACAGCCAATTCCCTGCTATATATCAGCGCTGGTATGTTCTGTAAAGAAGCCGGTATTGACGACTGCTTTATACTCAATACTGAAGGAAGGCTCATAGAATCAGTCAGTTCCAACCTTTTTCTTATGAAAGAGGGCATCCTTCTTACACCGGCCCTTGATGAAGGGTGTGTGGCCGGAATAATGCGTGAGCAGATAATACGTATCGCCGCAAAAGAGGGCCTGGAGTGCCGGCAGTCACGGATTTCTGAAGAGGATCTTTTATCGGCCGATGAATGTTTCCTCACCAATGCCATAGCGGGAATACGCTGGGTAGTTGCATACAGGCACAAGCGCTATTACAGTAAAACGGCAAGGATGCTTGTTGCTTCGCTGAACAGGGAGCAGTTCCCTTAATTCATGCCGGGATTTTCGGGGAAATTTGTCCACAATTTATACTTGCCGCCAAGAGTATTCAGCAACATCTTCCAGAATTCTTTACTGTGGCTGTCCATTATCAGTCCACTGTCCAGCTCGCTGACCACCCATGAATTTTCAGAAATCTCCCTTTCCAGCTGTTTGGGTTCCCATCCGGAGTAACCTACAAAAAATCTGATCCGGTCATTTTTTAAAGCTCCCTGGTTTATAAGCTCTTTCACAACTTCAAAATCACCCCCCCACCAGATATTTTTCATTACCTCTACGCTGTTGGGTATTAAATCCCCCAACCTGTGAATATAATGTACCGAATCGGTGCCTACAGGACCACCAACCGATATGGTGGTATCAATGGAAGGAAAATCGGCCAGAATTTCATTTATGGCAACATCTACAGGCTTATTAAGGACAAAACCTACCGAACCTTTTTCATTATGTTCGGTAAGAAATACCACCGAACGTTTGAAATAGTCATCATTCTGGAAAGGATCGGATATCAATACCCTACCCTGTTTCGGCCTGATGTTATGATCGATTTTGAAAAGATCAAATGTTAAATCCACTTTTTGTCTTTTTAAGCAATTTAATTAAACTGCAAGATTATTACAAAATTTTTTATTCTTTAATTTCAATTACTCAAATCACATACCAGAAATTTTCCTGAAAAGTAGAAGGAGAGTAAAATTTAAGAAAATTTAACCTGCCTTATACATAAACCTGGTAACATCCCCGGCCTTTGAACCACGAAGACAAAAATTTTTGGCCACAAAGATGCCAGGGCACTGATTTCTGTCAGAATGCGAATATTTATGAATTAATAAGGTTATATATTTCCTTAATCCTTTGAACTTTGGGGGTAAAAATTTCTCACCACAAAGATGCCAGGGCACTGATTTCTGTCAGAATGCTAATATTTATGAATTAATAAGGTTAAATTTTATCCTCTCTGTATAACAATGCGGCTTTTTCGGCTGAAAGGGAGATCCCCTTTATCATGGCAGAACTGAAACCTTCATATTCCATAAGATTGAGGCCGGCAATAGTGCAACCCTTGGGAGTTGTCACCTTGTCAATTTCCTGTTCAGGGTGACTGCCCGCAGCCAACAGCAGCGATGCTGCTCCTTTAGCGGTATGAGTGACTATTTTAAGGGCATGATCGGACTGCAAGCCGATCTCTATCCCCCCTTGTGAAGCAGCCCGAATGGCACGAAGGAAAAAGGCAACACCACAGGCACCGATAGCTGTTGCAGCAATCATCTCCTCTTCATTTATAACCTGGGTACTGCCAACAAGATCAAACAGGCCGCTTGCAATTTCGAGAGCATCTCCGCTTATTCCGTTACTTGCAAGGCAGGTAATGGATTCACCGACTGATATTGCAATATTTGGGGTGGCCCTGATAATGGAAATCCCCTCTCCGGCAATTTGCTCTATCTGCCTGATCTTAACCCCTGTAACAACCGAGATAATCATATGCCGGCCCGCCTCCAGCACAGACTTGATCTCCTTCAGCAACCCGTCTATCTGCTGGGGCTCCACAGCGATTATTATAACATCGGATGACTTTACCGCATGAATATTGTCTTTGAGAATCTTCACACCTGTCTCTTCCATTTTCGAAAGCAGATGTATGCGCCTGCGGGTAAGGCATATATTGCCGGGGATAAACTTCTCAGATCTTAACAGTCCCCTGGCTATAGAAAGGCCTATATTCCCGGCACCCAGAATGGCTATACGGCTGTTTTTACTAAGTTTTTCCATGGTGAAATAATTTAGATTATTTATTGTATATTTCTTTGTTTCCGGCTTACAGGATGCCATTGATTAACCCGTTGCCTAACTGTCAGGTCAATACCGGCAAACTATGTCAAAGCATACAAAAATAATTAAAAAACGGGCAAATCATTAATGCTATGGAAACAACCGGCATATAACAGATAATATATCTGATAATTTTGCAAAAACATTTAAATTCGCAGGAACTTAAAGTCATTGCCAAACACATTGATATAAAAAATTCATAGAAATCCTTCATGTTATTTAGTAACACAAAATAGTATGAATTACAGGAGAGCAGTAATAACAGGTTCGGGTATCGGTGGACTGGCATCGGCAATCCGTCTGGCAAAAAAGGGTTACAGGGTGAAACTTTTTGAACAGGCAGAACAAACCGGGGGAAAGGTCTCGGAACTCCATTTCAGGGGATTCAGGTTTGACCGCGGACCATCACTGCTTACACTGCCCGGACTGATTGACGAACTTTTTTTCCTCTGCGGGGAAAATCCACGCGACCATTTCAATTATAAAAGGCTCGATCTTTCCTGCAAATATTTCTGGGATGACGGCTGCATTATAAATGCATGGCAGGATCCTGAAAAATTTGCTGAAGAGGTTAATGCACAGAGCGGAGTGCCCCCGGAAAGACTGGAAAGCTTTTTCAGAAAAAGCAGGCAATTATATGATCTCACGGCAGAATCTTTCCTCTTCAGCTCACTTCACAAAGCCGAAAATTTTAAATCGAAAGCGTTCATAAAGACAATGATTAACGCCTTCCGCCTTGATCCCTTTCTCACTATGCATCAAAGGAACAAAAGATGGTTTTCCGACAGCAGGATGGTGCAGATGTTCGATCGCTATGCTACCTATAACGGGTCCAGCCCTTACAAGGCACCGGCAACACTCAACATTATACCACACCTGGAGCACGGCACCGGGACCTTTTTCCCCGATAAGGGAATATATGATATTATAACTTCCCTTACCGCACTTGCAAAAAGAGTGGGAGTTGAATTTCATATGAACACGGAGGTAAAAGAGATAATTCATGCCGGCAGGGTGATTGAGGGTGTCAGGACGGAAAAGCAATTCATCCCTGCCGATATCGTGGTAACCAATACAGATGTAAATATGTTCTATGAAGAACTAATGCCATCTGAAAAAATTCCTTCCGGACTGGTAAAGCTTCAGCGTTCAACATCGGCGCTTATATTTTACTGGGGAGTTGAGGCTGCGGTACCCCCGCTGGAGCTGCATAACATCTTGTTTTCAGGTAATTACCATGAGGAGTTCCGTCATCTTTTCAATCATAAAACCATCAGCCCCGATCCGACCGTCTATATATATATCAGCTCCAGGGCCGTAAAACAGGATGCGCCTGAAGGCTTTGAAAACTGGTACGTAATGGTAAATGCACCCGAGAATACAGGTCAGGACTGGGACGGAATGATTGCAGAAACAAGGAAAAATATAACTGCCAGGATCAGCCGTATTCTGGATCTTGATATTGAAAAACACATTCTCTTTGAGAGGGTGGCAGATCCGCGAAGCATTGAAAAGGAAACAGGGTCGTTCAGGGGGTCCCTGTACGGACCAAGCTCCAACAGTATGCTTGCCGCCTTCAACCGTCACCCGAATTTCAGGAAAAAATACAAAAACCTCTTCTTTACCGGTGGGAGCGTTCACCCGGGAGGCGGAATCCCTCTCTGCCTTGCATCTGCAAAGATCATTGACAAAGAGATTAAGTCATGCCGGTAAGGAAAGAATCCCGGCTGGCGCGTGCGTCCGGAATTTCCTGTTATAAGTTATTTGATAATTGCATGATAACGGGTATTGCATGCATGGAAATCAATTCAGCCGTCTGATAACGGAAAATTCAGGCCGGTTCTGAATAATCGGGCCGGCAATTTGAACAAGACCATTGATTTTTGGTTTAAATAATGAGTAAAAATTAGCTAAAATATTTGCATAGCCAAATGGCATTAACATAGGACTCGGGTTATTATGTTGCACTAAACTATATACAGTAAAAAGAACTTTTTAAATAAAAATGAGTTTTAAAATAAAAATGCCGGATCCGGGCAAAGTACTGGTAATACTGGTAATTTTCTACACAGTGGGAATTTTCGGCCTCACTTTTCCGTCAACGAAAAGTTATATCGAAATTCTCACCCCCTACACACTTATTATGAACCTGGCACTTCTGATGCTGTACCACACTCCCTGGTCTGCAAAACACGTTGTGCTTTATTTTATAATTGCGGTGGCAGGTTTCCTGGTGGAGGTAGCAGGGGTTTATACGGGATTGGTTTTTGGTGATTACCGGTATGAACAGGTACTTGGTGCAAAACTTATGGACACCCCGCTGATTATCGGAGCCAACTGGCTTATGCTGATCTATTTTGTTTACCATCTGGTAAGCCGCACCGGTATCAGCCGCTGGATGCAGGTTATTGCCGGAGCCCTGCTTATGGTTGCCTACGACGTTATTCTTGAACCGGTTGCAATCAGAATGAATATGTGGGAATGGCAGGGAGGCGATATTCCGTTTCAGAACTATACTGCCTGGTTCATAATATCATTTGTATTTCTTTCTATGTTGCATATCTTTAAGGTGCGTGCTGAGAACAGGATTGCATCAGGCCTGTTCGCTGTGCAGGCCGGCTTTATAATTTCCCTGAACATTATTTACCGCTTTGTATGATAAAAGCAAAACATTTCTGGTTGCACCACCTGTTCTTCAGAAATTATTTCCGGTATATATTATGGAAAGATTTCAGGAAAACAGAAATTCACGGAGAGTACCGGGATAAGGGTTTGCCATTGCTGCTTATAGGCAACCACTTCAGCTGGTGGGACGGTTTCTTTTCCTATGAGCTCAATTGCAGGTTGTTTAAACGCCGGTTTTATCTTATGATGCTCGAAAAACAGCTCAGAAAAATAAAATTCTTCAGGAGACTGGGGGCATTTTCAATCGACCCCGGCAGCCGCTCCGTACTGGAATCTATAAATTATGCCGGCAAACTGCTGGAAGATAATAATAACCTGCTGACGCTGTTTCCTCAGGGAAAGTTGCAATCGCAATACACAGATATTATAAATTTCCAAAAAGGATGGTTCAGGATCCTGGAAAATGCTGCCAATCCGGTCCATGTTTTATTTATGGCCAACCTGACGGATTATTTTTCACACAGGAAACCCTCCCTTTATATATATCTTGAAGATTATCCCCAAACAGAGGAATTTGTTTTTGATGATCTTGCCGGCAGCTACAACGATTTTTATAAAAAGTGTGTAAAACGCCAAAAGCAACTTGCATGATCTCTCTGGCCTATTTCATATTCGCTTTCCTTATGCTGCGCTTTATGGTAAGCATGTCAAACCTGCTTACACGGCAGTGGCTGAAAAAAGCACCGGCCAGCGGAGATTCCCCTGTCCCGGCAGGAAGACAACACCAAAGCCACTCCCGGCCTCTTCTCCGGGCAAACGATACTTCCACCCGGACCGCTGCCCCGAATAACTATCCGGGGCCGGGAGCCCGTTATGAAAAACCGGTATCCCGTAACGTTTCCCCTCCTCTAATCTCTGTCCTGATCCCTGTACGCAATGAAGAAAAAAATATAGGCAACCTGCTGAATGATCTTTCAAAGCAGGATTATAAAAATTACGAAATTCTGGTCTGCGACGATATGTCAGAAGACCATACCGCTCAGATAGTGTGTGATTTCATGAAAAAAGACAGCAGGATCAGGGTTGTTGACGGATCCCCGCTTCCGTTGGACTGGCTTGGCAAAAACCATGCCTGCCGGCAGCTTGCCCTTGCTGCCAAAGGTGAATACCTGCTTTTTATTGATGCAGACGTGAGAGTCAAACCCTCCCTTATAACAAACAGCCTCGCGCATGTGCAGCGGTACCGGCTCGATCTGTTTTCGATTTTTCCACAGCAGGTCATGCATACATTCGGAGAAAAGATCACTGTGCCGGTTATGAACTGGGCTCTGGCCGGGCTTTTACCCCTGATTCTGACCAGAATATCCCGCCGGCCATCTTTTTCGGCTGCCAACGGACAGTTTATGCTTTTCAGGGCATCTGTTTATCATAGCCATAAGTTCCATAGCGAGCTCAGATGCGAGATGGTTGAGGATATAAAGATCTTCAGGCTGATGAAGAAAAAGGGCCTGCGCACCCATACCGTTCTGAGCAACGGTGATATTTCCTGCCGTATGTACGGATCATGGGCTGAAGCAATAGAAGGATTCTCCAAAAACGTACCGGAGTACTTCGGCGGATACACTGCCGTGGCCATAGTTTTTGCCCTTATAACAAGCCTGGGTTTTATTCCTGTCCTTCTCTGCCTCTCACTGACGCTTTCCCTTGTATTTATTTTTTTCCTAACCCTTCACCGGATAATCATTTCAATTCTCAGCCGGCAATCGCCCCTGCAAAATTTAATACTGGCTCCGCTTCAGCAATTATCTTTCTGTATAATGATAATAAAGGCTGTTCAGAACAAAATACAACAACAGCTTATATGGAAAGGCAGGAATGTATATGAACAATACTCAAAAAGAAAATATCATGACATCAATATATAATCCCCTGTTCCTTATTTTTTTTGCCATCCTTTTCAGCACCAAATTGAAAGCTGAGACAGGCAACCCTTCAAAAATGATCTACAAGGCCTATGTTCACGACAGGATGGATCAATGGCCGGAAGCAATAAAAATACTGGAAGATCAATACAGCCAATCGGGCAATACAGATGTTTTATATGAACTGATACTGGCCAGATACGGGTACATAGGATATAACCTGGGAGCAGATAACGAATCCGTGGCCCGGGAGCAGATTTCACTTGCAGAAGAAAAGATAGATAAACTGGCTGCTGCTCCCGGCTACGAATCATCGGCTTACGCTATCCAGGCAGCCCTTTATGCCTACAGGATCTCCATGGCTCCGTGGAGGGCGGTGTTTTGGGGACGAAGAAGCATGAATCTTGTTGACAAGGCAATAGAGACAGATCCGCAAGACCCGTCAGGATGGATTGAACACGGCAATGCAATGTACTACGCTCCTTCAGCACTCGGAGGATCAAAAGAGGAAGCCGTCAGAAGCTACAGCCGGGCGATAAGATTGCTGGAGGCCGAAATGATGGATATTCACCGCTGGCTTTACCTCAATACCCTGGTGGGACTTGCAAAAAGCTACCGGGAAACCGGAAACAGGTCGCTTGCCCGTATAACATACCTCAAGGCACTGGAATTTGAACCGGAATTCAAATGGGTAAAAGACGAGCTGCTGCCGGAATTGACGGAGCAATGACTATATTCTACAACAATTTGATTATATGTGTGATTTTCCTTGAATTCTATACGGATCGGGGAAAAACACCGCTGAACCTCCCGGACAGGTTCCGGAACACTTTCATGAAGTTGTGGTAAAAATCCTTCCGGACAGAGTATGAAAAATTATCCCTGCCCGGTTTGGTGCCTTCAGTGATATTCATTTTATAAAACCCTGCCCTTACCTGCAGCTCTTTTGACAACGCCAGAAGCCTGTGCAGCCTTTCCGGTCCTATCCTCTTCCTGAACCTGGGCAGATCACTCGGATCACAGGGTGATTTTTTAATAAATAGATTACCGCCGCACAAATACTGGAAATAAGGGTCGCGCGCCCATTCAGTCACTATCCCTTCATCGCTGCCCCTGAATATATGCTTAAGGATCAACAGCCCTGCCATCAGCCGTACAGGTTTTGCCGGCGCTCCTCTATCCGGGTACAAAACAGAATATTCCGATTCAATTTCACTCCAGGGGAAGCTGTCCGAAAGCATCCTCAAAGGGTGATCAGTCTCTGTAACTTGTCGCAGACCGGGCTCAAAGAGGTTCAACTCGGACTGGCAAGGTGATTTTCCTTTCATTGGATTAAGGACTGGTTTCCTCCCAATATACATTATTTCCGGTTAAAAGTAAACGGGAAGAGCCATTAGATATTAACAATACAGCACAGAATTTCAACATTTTGTTATACCTCATAAGGTCCTTACCGGCAAAACTGGTTTTTGTAAGATGATCTGTCTTTTTTCTCTCCTGTAAAGATAGTACCTGCCACTTATTAATCATTCATTTAACTGAACCTAAAACGCAATAGTTTATACTGGCAGACGATTTTTTCCCAAAGTGGGTATATATTCCACAATTGTGTTCCCGTAATCTTTAATAACAGCATGGATTATTCAGCCTGTTATATTGGCATCCTTATCAAGCCTTTAAAGGTTTTCCGGCAGGTCATACATCAGTAAAACCAGAATTGCAAATCCCCATGGTATATTATTTGGCCATGTAAATCCGGGAAAATAAGTTTCACTGTGTAAATAATAATACCATGAGAACCCTTAACATAATTATTATCCTGTTTCTGGGTATATTTATCTGCAACATCAATTATGCCCAGCAGTTCGGAAGAAACAAAGTCACTTACGAAAGGTTAAACTTCAGGGTTTTTGAAACCCCTCACTTCATGATACACCATTATCTGGAGGATGAAGAGGAGCTCAGAAAATTTGCCCAGTTAACCGAAAGGTGGTATGAAAGGCACCTGCCGATATTCCGGGACACCATCGACCGGAAAGTACCCGTAATCCTGTACAACAATCATGCAGATTTTCAGCAGACCACGGTAATACAGCAGTTGATCGGTGTTGGAACGGGTGGTGTAACGGAAGGTTTACGAAAACGTGTCGTAATGCCCCTGTCTGCTTCCAGAAGGGATACCGATCATGTATTGGGCCACGAACTGACCCATGTTCACCATTTCAGGCTTTTTCTGGGAGACAATGGCAGAGGGCTTGGAGGCCAGGCCATGCAGAATACCCCGCTCTGGATGATTGAAGGCCAGTCGGAATATTTGTCCATCGGGCGGGAACACACTCAAACAGCTATGTGGATGCGTGATGCCGTAAAACACGACGATATTCCCACTATAAGAGATATGACCAGACGGATGTACGAATATTTTCCCTACCGCTGGGGTCATGCATTCTGGGCATTCTTTGGAGGAACATTCGGCGACGAACAGATCATGCCTTTATTTATCGGTACTGCACAGATGGGTGTGGAAAGGGCGATCGATTCCCTGACAGGGTATTCATCGGACTCACTTTCGGCCTTGTGGGCAAATCAGCTCAGAAAAACATACCAGCCGCAAATTGAAGGCAAACAGGAATCTGCCGGTGAACAATTATTTGATGCCACCAATGCAGGAGAGATGAATATTGCACCTGCCATCAGTCATGATGGTGAAAACATGGTCTTTATCTCTGACAAAAATGTGATCACAACCGATTTCTTCCTTGCCGATGTTCAGGAAAAGGAGATCACCAGACGGATAACCAATATCGTCCGTGATGCGCGTATTGATGAATACAATTACATGGAATCAGCAGGGACCTGGAATCCGGAGGGAACGCAATTCGCAATTACAGTATTCAGCCAGGGAAGGAACAAAATACTTATTGCAGATCTGGACCGGAGAAGAGTTGCTGCCAGGATAGCATTGCCGGGGGTTGAGGCGTTTAATAACCCGGACTGGTCGCCTGACGGCAACCGGATAGTGGTTTCGGGACTAAGCCAGGGAAAGAATGATCTGTATGTTTATAACCTGGAAACCGAAGAGGTTGAACAGCTGACAGATGACAGATATATTGCCCTGCAGCCGACGTGGTCGCCTGACGGATCAAAAATCGCATTTATTACCGACAGGGAAGGCAATACCGATTTCGAGCAGCTCAAATTCGGAGATTACAGGTTAGCCGAGTATGATATAAATACCGGAAATATTAATGTGATAAACATTTTACCCGGAGCTGACATAATAAATCCGAAATATTCACCCGACGGAACAGAGATATTCTTTGTTTCAAATGCCGACGGTTACAGGAATATCTACAAATATGAAAAAGATGGCGGCCAGGTGATAAAATTAACCGGCCTTCAAACCGGGGTAATGGGTATAACCGGATTATCTCCCTGTTTTGATATTGCAAGGGAAAGCGGAGAACTTGTTTATATTCTTTATAACAAAACTAACCATGAGATTTTTAAGGAAAGCATCGAAAATCTCGTGGGAGAGTTATTTAGCGATGCCGATGTTGACCTGACAGCTTCAATGCTTCCGCCGGTGGATATTGATCCGCCGGAGGAGATAGTAGAAGAAAAACTGGAAACCTATCCCACAACAGATCCCGGGAAATTCAGTTTCAGGGAGTATGATCCGAGATTCACCCTCGAGGCCATAGGAGGTGCAGGAGTTGGTGTGGGAGTCGGTCAGTTTGGCGTCGGTATGGGAGGAGGAGTCAGTTTTATGTTCAGCGATATGCTGAGGGAAAACATCCTGACCACCACCATTCAGGCGCAGGGCCGGGTAGAGGATATCGGTGGACAGGCTGTGTATTTGAATCAAAGCAGACGTATAAACTGGGGGGGAGTGGTCTCCCATATCCCCTACAGATCAGCCCGCGCAATGATGAGGCTGGACACTATTAACGGTACGGTGGCTGAAAACCTTGTAATGATTGAGCAACGGATATTTGAAAACGAACTCGGGGCTTTCGGACGTTATCCCATATCAAGAAACCTTCGCTTTGAGGGGGGGGTCAGCGCAAGCAGGTACGGTTTCCAGATAGACAGTATCAACAACTATTTTGTCGGAAATCTTCTGGTCGGCAGGGAAGAACACACGCTTGAAGCCCCGGATGCCTTCTATATGTACAGGACATACCTGGCTTATGTCGGAGACAATTCCAGGTTCGGATTAACATCTCCAATGAGCGGCAACCGTTACCGGTTCCAGGTGGACAGGTCATTTGGAGAATACCAGTTCTGGGGCCTCCAGGCAGACTACCGCCGGTATCGACATATTCCCCCGGTTGCCCTGGCATTCCGGACTATGCACTATGGCCGGTATGGCCCTGATGCTGATCAGCTGCGACCTGTTTATGTGGGAAATCCGTTTTTTGTCAGAGGTTACAGCTTCAGGGCTATCACACAGCCCGGAGAAACAACAGACCAGTTTATAAGCATCAACAATCTTCTGGGAAGTAAAATTGCCGTGGCAAATGCAGAACTGCGTTATCCTTTCACCGGTCCCGAACAGTTTGCGCTGATAGAATCGCGGATGTTTTTCAGCGATCTTGTTCTTTTTGCCGATGGCGGGCTGGCATGGCACGATTTTGACGATATAGAAATGAAATGGCGGCCGGCACGGGATGAGGAAACCCGTATACCGGTCTTCAGCACCGGCGTTGCATTACGTGTAAACCTGTTCGGTGCTGTCATCGTGGAGCCCTATTTTGCTTTTCCCTTCCAGAGAAGGGCAGACCAAACAAGGGGAACTTTTGGATTTCATCTCTCATTCGGCGGTTTTTAAAAAGACATTTTCCCGGAAAACCGACCGGCAGGAGTAAAGATCTTTTTTATATAACCTCTTTTTAAAGTTAACCGAAGCGGGGCGGAATTAAAAACTCGCTGAAATCGGATTATCCACCGGCAGAAATGATGATCCGTTTCTATAAATCTTTTTTTAAAAGTTATCCTTAAAGGGCGGGGATTAAATCCCGGCCCTGAACGGAAACTTTTTCCGATCTTTCAGAGACTGCACAGAAATTATCAACCTGTGAAATAATACCTCCTTATCTTTTTTTCAGCTCCTCCTTCTGCCTTTCATACTCTTCCCCGGAGATACTGCCCTCCAGATAACGCCTTCTGAGATTGCCGAGACTGGTACTTTTAAAAGAGCGCCTTTTCCTTTTTCTTCCCGTATGCCTGATCAAAACCCATAAAATAAGAAGCACCACAACAATAATAACCGTTGTGGAAAGATCATTGATTCCCTCACCTTGAAGTAATGTAATCATAATAATTAATATATTTCAAATTTATATCAGCTCATGACCGGCCGGCAATCCACTCCCTTGCATTTACAAAAGCCTCTATCCAGGGGGTTATTTCATCTTTGTAATGCGGGACTGCAGCCATCCCGGGCTCTCCGGAAGGAGCACCGGTTGACGGTCCACCGGCAGAAGAGGCCAGTGAAGTATTTTCCCCTCTCCTGTCCGCCGGATAATCAGCCCAGTTCCATGGGTAAAGCGAACGCTCCACATGCGGCATCATAGCCAGATGACGGCCGTCGGAGCTGCATATAGCCGCGGCGTCAAAATCCGATCCGCTTGGATTACCGGGATAGCGGTCATATGAATATTTCATCGGTATATAGTAATCGCCTTCAGAGCCCGTCAGCCTGAACCTGCCCTCGCCATGGGCAACCCATATTCCCAGCCTGCTGCCGGCAAGAGATTTCAGCATTACCGAATTGTTCACAGGTATGTCGACGTTCAGGAAAGCCGATTCAAACTTTTGCGATTTGTTGAACTGCATTTCCGGTTTCTTCTCCCCGGTACCACCAACCAGCCCGAGCTGTACCATCAGCTGGCAACCGTTGCATACACCCAGGCTCAGCGTATCATCGCGGGCGTAAAACCTTTCGAGGGACTGCCGGGCCTTTTCATTGTAAAGGAAAGCACCGGCCCAGCCTTTGGCAGAGCCAAGCACATCGCTGTTGGAAAAACCACCCACAAACACAATCATTTTTACATCCTCAAGGGTCTCTTTTCCGCTTATCAGGTCGGTCATATGCACATCCTTCACATCCATGCCGGCCAGGTACATCATCCAGGCCATCTCACGGTCGCCGTTCACCCCCTTCTCCCTGATGATAGCACCCTTTATGCCACTTTTCTCCTTCCGGTCAGGATCAATCCCGTACCGCGACATCAGGCCGGTAAAGCCGGACTGGAATTTATAGGAAAGAGGCTGATTACCGTAATTACTGAACCTCTCCAGAGCAAGCTCCCGGCCCGTTTGTTTCCTGTCAAGAAGAAACGATGAACGGTACCACACATCCCGCAACTTATCTATTCTGAAATCATAAAGGCCCTCTCCATGCTTAAGAGTGAATTCACGCCCGCGGTTATACTGACCTATAATCTTCGCCTCCACTCCCCGGGCTGCCAGATCACCAATTACTTTTCCGGCATCGGCAACCTGGACCAGCACTGCCGGTTTCTCGCAGAACAGCAGATTGATGGCACACTCCTCAAAACCGGAAAGATCAATATTTAATCCCGTTTCCCTTTCGGGGAAACACATCTCCAGCAGAGCGGTGATAAGACCACCGCCTGACACGTCGTGACCGGCCAGGATCTGTCCGCGGCCGATAAGCTCCTGCAGGGCATTGAAGGCCTTTGCAAAATATGCGGGATCCTTCACCGTGGGGCAATTGCGGCCGATAAAATTTATCGACTGGGCAAAACTGCTTCCTCCGAGAGAAAAATCACCTTTTGACATATCAACATAGAGAACGGAGCTTCCGGGCACATCCTTCAGTCCGGTGCTGACCGCCTTCCTGATATCGGTCACTTCGGCCGCAGCAGATACAATAACCGTTCCCGGTGCAGAAACAAGAGTACCGTTTCTGTATTTCTGGGTCATCGACAGCGAATCCTTTCCCGTGGGTATGTTTATACCAAGAGCTTTGGCAAAGTCCGATGCTGCCTCAACAGCACGGTAAAGGCGGCTGTCCTCTCCCTCATTACGGGCAGGCCACATCCAGTTGGCGCTGAGAGAAACACCCTTTATGCCGTCCTGCAGAGGAACCCAGACAATATTGGTGAGTGCCTCGGCAATGGAAAGCACAGATCCTTTAGCGGGATCCGCCATAGCAGCTACCGGGGCATGCCCTATGGCCGTTGCCATTCCACGTTCCCCTCCGTAATCAACAGCCATAACCGCCAGATTGTTCAGCGGAAGCTGAATACTCCCGGTTGTCTGCTGCATGGCAACCTTCCCGGTAACACTGCGGTCCACCTTGTTGGTCAGCCAGTCCTTGCAGGCCACACCCTCAAGCTGAAGCACCGATACCAGGTACTCCCTGAACCGCTTCTCGTCAAACTCAAGCTCATCAAAACTGCTTTCCACGGTTTTGTCAATCATGACAGTGCGCGGCGGTTTGCCGAACAACCATTCAAGCTGCAGGTCTATTGGCTTTATTTTTTTCACCGTATCTTCAAAAGTAAACTGCATATCACCGGTTATCTCGCCGATATTGTACATGGGCGAACGCTCCCTGTCAGCCACTCTCTTCAGCAGCTCCACATCTTTTTCATGCAGTACCAGTCCCATCCTCTCCTGTGATTCGTTGCCTGCAATCTCCCGCGCCGACAACGTAGGATCACCAATGGGCAGTTTGCTCATGTCAATTTTACCTCCGGCAGCTTCGACCAGCTCGGAGAGGCAGTTAAGATGTCCGCCGGCACCGTGATCATGTACCGAGATAATCGGATTATCATCCGATTCCATCATGGCACGTATGGCATTGCTCACCCTCTTTTGCATCTCCGGGTTGGAACGCTGAACTGCATTCAACTCTATAATATTGCCGTATTCGCCCGTGGCAACCGATGATACCGCACTGCCGCCCATTCCGATACGGTAATTGTCGCCCCCAAGTAATATAATACGGTCACCTTTTACCGGTTCGCCCTTATGACTTCCCTCCTTCTTCCCGTATCCGATGCCGCCTGCCAGCATAATAACCTTATCGTAACCGTAAATCCTGCCCTTCTCCGAATGCTCAAATGTCAGGAGACTGCCGCATACCAGAGGCTGTCCGAACTTGTTGCCAAAATCACTTGCTCCGTTTGATGCTTTTATCAGAATATCTTCGGGCGACTGGTACAGCCAGGGTCGCGGCTCCACAGCGCTCTCCCACGACCGCCCCGTTTCAGTCCTCGGATAAGCTGTCATATAAACCGCTGTCCCTGCAAGGGGTGCTGCACCTTTTCCGCCGGCAAGGCGATCGCGTATCTCTCCTCCGGTGCCCGTTGCCGCCCCGTTAAAAGGTTCTACCGTGGTCGGGAAATTATGGGTTTCGGCTTTAAGCGAGAGTACCGTCTCCACCTCCCTTACCACAAACCAGTCCGCCCTGTCCTGCCGTCCGGGAGCAAATTGCTTTGCTACAGGGCCCTGCAGGAAGGCACAGTTATCCTTGTATGCCGACACCACCCTGTTGGGATTGTCCCGGGTGGTCTGTTTGATAAGCTGGAACAGGGAGTAAGGTTTTTCCCTGCCGTCTATCACAAAAAGCCCGTTGAATATCTTATGCCGGCAGTGCTCGGAATTTACCTGGGAAAAGCCGAATATTTCACTGTCGGTAAGTCTCCTGCCAATCTGACTGCTCAAATCCTCCAGGTAGCTTACCTCCTCCGGGCTGAGGGCAAGACCCTCCTGGCGGTTGTATGCATCGATATCATCAATATAAAATACCGGATCGGGCTCTTTATTTATTAAAAAAATATCCTGGCCGGGATTAATATACAGATGCTGAAGCATCGGATCGTAATGGGTTGTTTCGGAGGGTTGACGGGAGGATCGCACAGTGGATTGATCGGTGGATCGCACGGAAGATGAACCGGTGGATTGACCGGAGGATCGCATGGTGGATTGACCGGAAGATATTTCACCGGTTTGGGCTGACGGCCTTTTACTGTTTTTGGTTTCTCCCCTGCCTGTTATTTGATCGCCCGGTTGTGCATCAGCCTGAGGCCCGCTATTTCCAGAATACGGGACAAGCTCCTCAATCCGCGATATCCCCCTGATACCCATGTTCCGGGTTATCTCCACGGCG
>PXAP01000071.1 GCA_003567115.1 Bacteroidota bacterium | reverse complement strand
TTTTAAGTTGAAACAGGAAGATCAAAAAAATTTCAAAGAACTAAGTGTAAACGATGTTATGCTATATGTATACAATTAAAAATGTAGTCGATCTTATGCTACAAAATCATATAAAGTGTAAACGATGTCATGCTACGAAAGTGTAAACGATGTTATGAATTTATCAGTTAACTCTTAAATTATTTAAATGCAAAAATCATTAAAATCTCCTTTGCAAGGAATAATATCCCAATTGGTAACTCCTCGGCTTGATAATGATACTAATGATACAGATATGGAGGTATGAACGACAGGGCAAAGTTGTGTCATGTCCCTGCGGTTTTTTGCCCGAAAGTCCTGTGTGATTTGTATGTTGGGAATGTGCTTAAAAACGAATTACTGTGATGTAATGTGATGCATTACTGTTATTAATTTGTACATTGCAAGTTGTATTTGTTTTTGTATTGCAATTGATGGATCGGTTATTTACACCTCTTTATACCAGGCTTTGTAATTTTTACAGGGAGAAGATCATAAGACAGGATTATCTCCCCGGTGAACGACTTGATTCGATCAACCGGATTATGGACAGGCATAAGGTTTCGCGCGAGACAGCCAAACTTGTGCTCAATAAATTAAGTGAAGAGGGCTTTATTGTTAAAAAAGCCGGAATAGGATCATTTGTCACTTACACGAGAGAACTGCAAAAAATTTGGGGAATTGTAATTCCCTTTTATTCTGCAAATATTGAAGATCTGATCGGATATCTTGATATTCAAGCCAGGAAAATAGACAGGGATATCAGATATTTTCTTCATTATAATGAACCTGATGAAGAAATGAGATTGGTGGGGAAAATGATAAGGGACGGTTATGAGGCAATAATTGTTGTACCTAACTATGATGAGTCCATGACGTCAAAATTCTATCGAAATCTTAATCATGCCAATTCACAGGTTATTTTGATTGACAATACGATGGTAGGGTCCTTTTTCAATTATGTAATACAAAGTTATGATCTCGGAGTAAAAAGGGCATTCAATTACCTGGTTTCTAAAAATAAAAAGAACCTGCTTTTGGTAAAAAATGAAATATGGAGAGGCAATAACCTGGTTTTTGAACTTATGGAACGGTCCATGCAAATGTTCATCGGTCAGCAGGCTCCTGAAAGAAATCTTTCGGTTATTTCAGGTCTTAGAGGGTTTAATATGGATTTTCTTGCCCGCAATAATATAGGAGGAATACTCTGCTGCACAGATACTGACAGCTTGAGGATTACAGGTCGCCTTTTAAAATGGGGTATTAATTTACCGGCTGAAGTTTCCCTTGTTTCCTATGGCAATACTGAATTAACACAGACAGCTAATCCGGCTGTTACGGCTGTGGATTGCAAATATCGGGAAATGGCAAGGCTTGCAGCTTCACTGATTTTTAACAATAAAAACTTTAAAGCAACCAAACAATACGTAATACAGCCTGAATTGATTGTCAGGCAAACATAAAAGACAAGAGGGAATTTTCTTTTTTTATCAGATAACGGGTTTTATTATAAACAGGCTAACAAAATTCAAGAAATTATGGAAGAACTACTAAAACAAATTGCACATTGTGTGGAGTTTGGAAAAATAAACAAAACTTCGCCTTATCCTCCTGACATGAAGGGAAAGGAGGGGGCAGATGAGCTTACATCCCAGGCTCTGGAGGCGGGGGCCTCTCCCGATGATATTCTTGCAAATTCCCTTATAGTCGGGATGGAAAAAGTGGGGACCAAGTTTCGTGAGAATAAAGTTTTTGTACCCCAGGTGCTCATGTCGGCCAAAGCCATGCATGCAGCCATGGCACATCTCAAGCCTTACTTTGCAAGCGGGGCTTCAAAAAGAAAAGGGACATTTATTATGGGAACTGTTGAGGGTGACCTGCATGACATAGGTAAAAATCTTGTTAACATGATGGTCGAAGGAAACGGGTTTGAGGTGATCGATCTTGGTGTGGACGTAAATGGAGAGACATTTCTGTCTGAGGCTGAAAAACACCCTGAAGCTGTTATTGGTCTTTCTGCACTGCTTACCACTACTATGGTAAATATGGAAAAGATTGTAAAAACCATCAAGGATAAATATCCTGATCGTATAATCTGTATCGGCGGTGCCCCTGTTACAGAAGCTTTTTGTAAAAAAATAAACGCCGATTTCTATGGCCCTGATCCACAGGGAGCTGTTGAGTTTCTGAATTCACTGTCATCTTAGCCGGATAAGCCTGAGGGATGAAATATAACAAATTAGTTATTTCCAAAAAGGAGGATCTTCTTTTTGGCCATGCCCCTTTTCCGGTTACAACCCGACGCGGACTAGTAATTGGGGGAGGGAAGGTGTATCCTGAATTAAATTTCACATTGGAACCGATGCACATAAATAACGATACAATTGATTCAATAATCCTGCAGTACAGGGATATCGTCAGGGGAGCCCTGCAAAGGGGTGTGGAATTGTACTCTAATGGAATTATATTCGAGTTTGAAGCTCTTCCTGAAATGACCAAAAATCCTGATTATGGGGTTGATATAATAAAAGCAATGAATGAAGTTTGTGAAGAATTTTATCAGAAACATGACATTCCCAGCGAAATAAGGCTAACACCCAATGATTTGCGTGAATTTGAACGGCCACCAAGGCAACGGACCTCACCCAGGTTGAACCCTATGCTTGAACTTTTTGAAAGAGGTGCATTGGAAGGAGGGGATATTCTGTCGATTGAGAGTACCGGAGGAAAGGAAATTTTTGATGATGCTCTTTTGAACTGCAACATACGGGAGATAGTTTTCTCCTTATGTATTTTAGGTGTAAGGGATATGAAAATGTTATGGAAGAAAATTGTGGAAATAGCCTGTAAACAAGGTAAAATCGCAGGTGGGGATACTGCATGCGGTTTTGGCAATACTGCAATGGTTCTTGCTGAAAAAAAATATATCCCCAAATTATTTGCTGCTATTGTTCGTATTTTAAGTGTAGTGAGAACAATCGTCGCAGTGGAAGAAGGAGCAAAAGGTCCTGATAAGGATTGCGGTTATGAAGGCATCTTTCTTAAAGCAATTACAGGAATACCTGTATCTATGGAAGGTAAAACCTCTGCATGTGCACATCTGAGTCCGTTAGGGAATATTGCCGGGGCATGTGCAGACCTTTGGAGTAACGAATCAGTTCAGAATATTAAACTGCTTGCTGATATGGCACCTACTGTTTATCTTGAACAACTGGAATATGATATCCGGCTTTTTAATCAGGCAATAAAAGGAGGAAAGTCTGATATACTTAATCTTCAAAAGCATCTTGTCGAGTCTGACATGTATTTTGACCCTCAGGCTTTCATTCTGGCACCATCAAATGTTATTAAAATTGCCAAAGAAATGGTTAAAGGCAAAACATATGTGGAAAGTGCTGTAAAAGGGGCCAATAAAGGTCTGGATTTAATCGAGGAAGCTGTTTTATCAGGTGAATTGAAATCATCTGAAATGGAAAACATATGGATTGATACTATCAGGGAGGAACTTAACACCATTCCTTCAGATGAGGATGTATTTATTGAAGAAATGTTAAGGGTTACAGATCAAAGCAAATTCATCAGGGAAGAGTATGGATTGCTTGGTTTTTGGCCTGCAGATCGAAACTGGTTCATCTGACAAATTTGTGTCTCCTTATGCCACTGATATTTTTAATTTTATTCGTGAAAATCAATGTCTTGGTTCATTTTTTGTTTGCGGAAATGCAAAGCAGAACATTGCGGAAATGTGCACCTGCAAGCCCGACAATATTTCAATTGACGAGAACATTTCCCTTGATTATGTGCGTGATACTGCCCTGGCTCATGGTATAAGCTTTGGGGGCAACATGAGACTTACAACGGTGCTGCTTATGGGAAGCCCCAAAGACAGTCAGCGTGAAGCGCTTGAATGTATGGATACTGCCGGTAATAAGGGTTATGTTCTTTCACCCGGTTGTGATCTTCACATGGATACACCCCCAGAAAATCTTAAGGCTGTA
>PXAP01000244.1 GCA_003567115.1 Bacteroidota bacterium | reverse complement strand
GAAAAAGGTTTTATTGCTTTTGCCGGAGACGGGATAAACGATGCGCCCTCAATAGCTCAGGCTGATGTTGGCATTGCCATGGGCGCCATGGGCAGTGACCTGGCAATAGAGACTGCCGATGTTGTTATCCAGACCGATCAGCCCTCCAAAATAGCTACATCCATTAAGATTGCCCGTGAAACCAGCCGGATAGTGTGGCAGAACATTTGGATGGTGTTCGTGGTCAAGGCTTTGTTTTTGGGCCTGGGTGCAATGGGTATTGCCGGCATGTGGGAGGCGGTGTTTGCCGACATGGGAGTTGCCCTGGCTGCCATATTCAACGCCATCAGGATCCAGCGCAAAAGATTTTAGTCTAATCAGTTTTTATTACACTGATTCCATGATCTGTCAACCTTTGATCCATAACCTGTGCAATTGTTGATCAACCGGCAATTTTACCCGGAACGGACTTCTGGTTTTTATCAACAGCCAAATGGTGACAGTGGTTAATCAGTCATTTCTAATTTAGAATCCTGATTTTAATATAATTCCGGCTACTCTAAAAAGGCGGAAATGATGAATTTTTACAAAAGTTCAAATATGTAATATATTGATATGCAATGACATAAAAATTAGATTTTACTGATTTTCCAAATAAAATAGAGTGGACTCATCATTTGTTTTACTACAAAAATTGACTAAATTTGTCAAATTAAAAATTGTCAATGCATGTGCAACCTTGGAAAGTTATTGCGGAAATACAGGGAAGAGAGGGGCGAGCCACTCAGGAAGGTGGCCGCTTATCTGGATATAGATTCAGCCATACTAAGCAAGATCGAAAGGGGGCATCGCAAAGCTACCCGCCTGCAGGTTGAAAGACTGGCCGATTACTATGGAACCGATCTGAAGGAACTGCTGGTGGCATGGCTTAGCGACAAAATAATTAATGAACTCAGGGGAGAGGCTTATGCAGAAGAGGCTATGAAGCTGG
This sequence comes from Bacteroidota bacterium, assembly GCA_003567115.1. Taxonomy (GTDB): domain Bacteria; phylum Bacteroidota; class Bacteroidia; order Bacteroidales; family PUMT01; genus PXAP01. The sequence goes on along the minus strand of PXAP01000244.1, from coordinate 3,062 downwards.
CTGAAGAGCGGGTAAGTTATTTTCAGGCTTCTGAGGTTGGTATCGCTGATATCAGGAAGGCTGTTTCCAGAGAGATGAAAAAATACCCTTCAATATCAAGGGCTTGGTTGTTCGGTAGTTATGCAAGAGAAGAAAGCACTGCTGACAGTGATATTGATCTAATGATTGATGTCCCCGCGAAAAAGGATTTTTCATTGTTTGACATGTTCCAGATCCAGCATGACCTGGAGAATGGTTTGCAAAAAAAGGTTGATATTGTGATTAAAGGCTCCGTCACATTTAATGCCAGCGAACATTCAGAAAAAGATATTACACTGATCTATGAAAAAGAATAGGAACCTCCGGCGATTATTGCACATTGTTGAAGCATGCCGGATAATTAGTAAATATGTTGGCGGTCTCGGCAGGGAAGATTTTCTAAATGACCCAAAAACCCGGGATGCAATCATTTATCAATTGATAATAATCGGAGAAGCTGTTATTCACACTGACAATGAATTACTTGAAAAATACGATTATCCCTGGTTCAAGATACGTGCTTTCAGAAATTATGCTACCCATGAGTACTTCAAGATTGAAATGTGGACTGTATGGGATATTGTAATCACCCATATACCTGAGCTTGAAAAGGTAGTTAAGGGGATTATTGCCAGTGAATTTGCCAGGGATTAGTATTCAGCCGTTTTTCGCTATCTTCCTCCGGGGGCAGCATATTTTTCAATCCATTTCCTTACCTGCGTGTACCAGTAGATGGAGTTGTTGGGTTTCAGTATCCAGTGGTTTTCATCCGGATAGTAGATCAGCCTTGAATCCACTCCCCGGTGCTGCAGGGTGCGGAACAGCTCAAATGCCTGCCCCACAGGCACCCTGAGGTCCTGCTGCCCGTGAATCACAAGGGCAGGTGTGTTGAAGTTACCGGCGTAGTAGTGGGGTGACAGCTCCCTGTAAAGTTCGGGAATTTCCCAGTAATCCCCGTACCTCGTTGTATGTACTGCGAAATCGCTTGCCATCTGACTGTAAAGATTATATACCGGGGCATGGATCACCAGTGTATTGAAGGGATGTTCTTTACCAAGCAGGATGCTTGAGAGATACCCCCCGTAACTTCCGCCTCCTGCCACCATGCGGGTTTCATCTATCCATGCCTTTTCAGCAAACCACTCCGCTGCCTTCTTTGTGTCGGTATAGGGCTTTGTGATCCAGTCAGGATTTATTGCATCTGTAAACTCCTGGCCAAATCCTGATGAACCATGAAAGTTATGCCATGCTGTGACATAGCCCCACGAGGCAAATGTCTGCGCGTTCCAGCGGAAATGGAATCCGTCGGTTATGCCGCTGTGCGGTCCGCCATGAATAAGCAGGAAGAGGGGGTATTTTTTGGTTTCATCAAATCCCGGCGGGTAGTGCACCCACATCTGGATATCCTTCCCATCTGCACCATTGTAGGTAACCGATTCATAGGTTCCCATATCAACATCGGCAAGAACATCATCGTTTATAGTGTCAATTCTTCGGATTTCTCCGTTTCGGGGATCGACAACCACCAGCCTTGGCGGGTAAAGGAAACTCTGGTTAGCTGCAACCAGTGTTCCGTTATCTGACACAGCAAGTCCGGAGTAATCGGTATCGGCGGTAACAGGGCGGGGAGATCCGGTGGCAATATCAATATGGTATATCCTCCTGGTTCCTGCATCATCAATGGCTCCGTACAATCCCAGACCGTCAGGCACCCATACCAGTCCGTCGGCCGACCTGTCCCAGTCCCCGCTCACCTCCCTCTGCCTCCTGTTGTTCAGGTTATGCAGCACCAGCCGCCTGGTGTCGGCATAAAAACCTTTTATCCTCTGCTGGTTGAAAGCAAGATAACGGCTGTCGGGACTAAACAGGGGGTTTGAATCCGTTGCTTCATTTGCCTCTGTAATGTTTTCAGCTTCGTTGCTCCCCGGCCTTACCAGGAAAATATCCATTTCAGGATCTACACCATCTCTTTTGCTGTCCGCCGTAAAAGCAACCCGGGAGTTGTCAGGTGCAACATCATAGCTCGAAGGGCCCTGGGTGGATCTGGGCAGTTCCCACCCGGTCGGCAGGGTTATGGGCTCCACATCTCCGCCGTCAGCAGGGATCCTGTACAGGTGTGCCTGGCGTTCCTCGTCAATCCACGAATCCCAGTGCGCGTAGGGCAGGGCATTCCAGGTATGTGCCGACATTTCAGAGTCGCGGTCCTTTTTAATTTGTTCAGACATCTCTTCCCAGCTTTTATCGGGCCAGACCCTGGTGATAAAGTAAATATAATTGCCTGCCCATTTGGGAGCGCTTACCCCCGTTGGTATTTCCGTAAGCCGTGTTGCTTCACCGGGTTCTTTTATGGGAAGAAGGTATATCTGAGGTGCATCGTCCTGGTCGCGCCGGCTTACAAAGGCCAGGTTTGATCCATCAGGGCTGAATACCGGTTGCCCGTCCGCAAAACCCGACACAGTGAGTTGTCTTTCGACGGAACCATCAGTTGCGAAAAGCCAAAGGTCGGTATGGCTTTTATCGTCATCAACAGTGTATCGTGTAACGGGTGCAACCACCCAGTATCCGTCAGGGGAGATAACCGGTGAACCTGTGCGCCTCATCTCCCAGAGCACTTCGGCCGAAAGGCTGCGATTCTCTTCCTGTGCTTTAATTAATGTTGTGTTATAGAAAACTGAAGCTGCAAGTAATAAGATACTTAATTGAAGTTTACTCATCATATTTATATTAAGTGTTTTCAGACCAGTTCTTTTGAATGTTTTACCGGGGTAAAAATATAAAAAATAAGAATATGCTCTTTTTATGAATTGAAGTCCGCGTAATTTCATTTTTGGATCATAGTTTTACTTGCCTGACGGAGGGATAAAGGATTTTTTTTACTAACAGGGCCATTAACCCGCATTGGAGGCCGAACGGAAGATATCCTGCATAACCCAGCACGGGCATTTCAAATATTTTGAATCTGCCGACAAATGGAATGGCATATTCCCACCTGGTATAGCTGTAAAAATTCCACATTTCCCAAAAAAAACCACATATCAATGCTG
>PXAP01000143.1 GCA_003567115.1 Bacteroidota bacterium | reverse complement strand
TTTTTGACAGCTTCCATGGCAGGTCATTCCTTCCGGTACTCGAAGATCCAGAGACAGGTGGGTTTGATGAAATCTTTGCCTCTCATACATTCCATGAAATTACGATGTACTACCCGATGAGGGTTGTTGAGAACAGGGAATTCAAGCTTATATGGAATATTGCAAGCGGACTGAGTTATCCTCATGCAAGTGATCTTTGGGCATCGGCCACATGGCAACATGTAATTGATTCGGATATAGATACTTACGGCCACCGAACCGTTGTCGATTACCTGGAAAGACCTGAATTTGAATTATTTAATATAGCTGATGACCCTTATGAAACCACAAACCTTGCATATGATCCGGATTACGCTGATGTGCTTTCTGATCTGCAGGGTAAAATCAGAAATTTCCAGGAAGAGACCGGCGATCCCTGGATAATAAAATGGACTCATGAATAGAAAGAACAAACACACATCTGCCCTTGCAAAGTCCATCGGATTTTTCTCCGTTGGTATTATGACTGCCTGCGGTCCCCAGCCCGGGGAAGAAGCCCCGCAACCCAACATTATCTTTATAATGAGTGACGATCATGCCTGGCAGGCGGTAAGCGCATACAATGAAAGACTCCAGTATATTGCCCCTACACCAAATATTGATCGTATTGCCCAGGATGGTATGCTGTTTGAACGTTGTCTTGTGACCAATTCCATATGCGGTCCTTCTCGTGCCACCATACTTACCGGAAAGTACAGCCATTTAAATGGATTTCCTGCAAATTTAGGCCGATCAGGCCACTTTGACGGCAGTCAGCAGACATTCCCGAAGCTTCTCCAGGATGTTGGTTACCAGACTGCCATGATAGGCAAGTGGCACCTGGGATCAGAACCTACCGGCTTCGATCACTGGGATATACTTCCCGGGCAGGGACATTATTACAATCCAACATTCATAAACAGCGATGGCCACTATGATGTCCACGGCTATGTAAGTGATATTATAACTGACAAGACCATTGAATGGCTCAGGAGCCTGGAAAATGAATCCGGCCCTTTTATGGTCAAGGTACACCATAAGGCACCTCACCGTGAGTGGGAGCCCGGACCCAAATATCTTAACCGTTTTAAGGGAGTTGAGTTTCCCGAACCTTTCAACCTTTTTGACGACTGGTCGGGAATGGGGACTGCAGCAGAGGAGCAGGATATGACAATTGAGCATACCATGCGGATTGAAGCAGACCTCAAAATGTGGCCTCCCGGTGCATCAGGAGGTGTATACAACAGGACTGCCGGCAGGATGGACGAGGAGCAACGAAAGCTCTGGGACATGACCTATGAACCGATAAGAGAGGAGTTTGAGAGGCTTAATTTACAGGGAAAAGATCTTGTAAGATGGAAGTACCAGAGGTATATGTACGACTACCTTGCCACCATCCAGTCTGTCGATGAAAGCGTTGGCCGTATACTTCAATATCTTGAAGAAACGGGGCTGGATGACAACACCATCGTTATTTACACTTCCGACCAGGGTTTTTACCTTGGTGAGCATGGCTGGTTCGACAAGAGATTCATGTATGAAGAGTCATACCGCACTCCCCTGGTTATAAAATGGCCCGGAAACATTGAGCCGGGAAGCGTAAACAAAGACATTGTGTCAAATCTTGATTTTGCCCAGACCTTCCTGGATGCTGCCGGTCTGCCTGAACCTGAAGATATGCAGGGCAGGAGCCTTTTACCCCTGTTATCAGGAGAAACACCATCAGACTGGCGTACGGCACATTATTACCACTATTATGAATATCCTGCCGTTCACAGCGTTAAAAGGCATTACGGAATTGCAACGGACCGTTACAAGCTGATCCATTTTTATTATGATATTGACGAATGGGAAATGTATGACCTTGAAGCTGACCCGCATGAGATGCAGAATGTTTACGATGATCCCTCCTACGCTGCAGTACGCGATGATTTACATACCAGACTTGACGAGCTGAGGGAGAAATACGGGGAAACTCCTGAAGACTCATTCAGGCTGCTCCCGGTGGAGTAATAAAATGAACCTCCTCTGAGAGGTATGGAAAACGACAGGGTAAAACATGTAGAATCATATGTGAAGGACTTCAGGCAACGGGAACATTGAGATCGAAATGCCTCAAAACTGTGAGGCTGTGCTGATAATTGACAAAAGGGAGAAGGTACATCTTGATCGGGTTCCGGCCTTTGATGAAGGTAATTTTTCCGCCTACAGGCTTGAACCGGGAAAAAAATACAATCTTACTCTGGATCATACCTGATTCACCAGGTTAAAGATATTTTTAATAAATTCACTATTAATAACTTAAACTATAAACTATAAACTATAATACCATGCACATTACCAGGTCACTTACCAGAACAATTCCCCTGCTTGCACTGGCACCATGCTTCGCTTCGTGCAAACAGGCAGAACCTGAGAAAGAAGAAAGACCCAATATTGTGATCATCTTCCTTGATGATGCGGGCTGGGCCGATTTCCAGCCTTTTGCCCAGACCCGTTATCCCACCCCGAACACCAGGCAACTGGCAGAAGAGGGAAAGGTATTTCATAACTTCTATGTGCCACAGGCAATATGTTCGGCTTCAAGGGCAGCGCTGCTAACCGGCTGCTACCCCGAAAGAGTCGGTCTCTTCGGGGCCCATGCGCCGAGGCAACGGGGACTCGACCCGGGTTTCATGACCATGGGCGAGATGCTGCAGGCGGCGGGGTACCGTACCGCAAGCTTCGGCAAGTGGCACCTCGGCGACCAGCCAGATACAAGGCCTCATGTAAGGGGGTTTGATGAATCAGCCGGCATAATGTATTCGAACGACATGTGGGCTGATCACCCTGAAAATCCCGATTTCTGGGGACAATGGCCGCTGCAGTACTGGGAAAACGGAGAGATTACGATCGACTCTGTCACAGCCGACCATCAGGTTTACTTCACCACCTGGCTCACCGAAAAATCGGTCGATTTTATCAATCGCAACAGCGACTCCCCGTTTTTCCTTTATGTTCCCCACCCGCAGCCCCACGTGCCACTTTTCGTGAGTGACAAGTTTGCAGGGAAATCCGGAACCGGACTTTACGGCGATGTTATCATGGAGCTGGACTGGTCGGTCGGCGAGATCATGAAAGCGCTAACTGAAAACGGGATTTATGAAAACACCATGATAATTTTCACATCCGACAACGGACCATGGATCTCCTATGGCAACCATGCCGGCCAGACGCCATACAGGGCCGAAAAGGGAACCAGCTTTGACGGGGGGATAAGGTCGCCTCTTATCATCAGCTATCCTGTCCGATTAGAGCCCGGCACAGTTTCACATGAGGCTTTCTTCTCGATCGATCTGTTGCCCACCATTTCATATCTTACCGGGGCTCCTCAGCCTGACCACGAAATAGACGGGAAAAACGTATGGGATCTTATCTCGGGAGTCGAGGGAGCCGAAAACCCTCACTATTACTACAGCTTTACCACAGGTTCAAACTTTGACGGGGTGATCAGCGGTGACGGCAAATGGAAGCTCCATCTTCCGCATAATTACCGCTATCTTGTCAGGGGCGGCATTGACGGACAGGCCGGCACATACATCCAGAAAAGGATTGATACGGCACTTTTTGATATGGTTCATGACCCTTATGAAAAGATAAATGTCTTTGGCGAATATCCGGAAATAGCAAAGCAGCTTATTAAATTTGCAGAGGAACATAAAAAGAAATTTTTTCAATAAAACAACATCAGGTTCGGTTAACTGTGCTTCCGGCTTAAAATGAATCAGTTGTCTTAATTTTAGCCGTGCCTCATTATACAGTTATTATATTCCGGGCTTTTTGATAAGGAAGAATATATTGCCCGATATCCGGGGACTCTAATGCAAGACAGTAATGTCAGCTATGATTATCTCTTTTTGCTCATAAGTCTTTCGGGGGCAGATAAAAATCATTTTGCTCATAATTAATTGATTAAATTTATCGTTAATACTACCGTTCAATTAAATCCTGTAATCCGCAAAAAAAGAATAAATCAAAATGCTCCATCAC
>PXAP01000224.1 GCA_003567115.1 Bacteroidota bacterium | reverse complement strand
TTTGATTTTCATAGTTTTTAAGTTTTAGATTATTGGTTTTAGATTATTGGTTTTAGATTATTGGTTTTGGATTATTGGTTTTGGATTATTGGTTTTGGATTATTGGTTTTGGATTATTGGCTTTTAAGGTTACGAACATTTTAATACCTGGATTAACGGCAATTCAGGTTTTAAATGACCACAAGTTCTGAAATTTTTTACAAAAAACTATAAAATTGTCAACTCATTTTTATTATCCTGTTGTAAGTATACCACATTTTTAAATAAAAGTATCAATTTCCCTGATGTTCCTGATCAGAAACATGAGGCCCTGGTTTTGTTACCCGGTAAAAAAATCAGCTATCTGTCTTCCGGTAATTTTAAGAAGTTCAGGGGCATTGTTGATTGAATCCTCCCGGTTTGCTGCAATATCCACTAATGAATAGAGTTCATCGGCCCCATACTGTTCTTTCATAAGCTGCCTGTCCCCTTCCAGCAAACCACCTACCAGTATCAGCGGTTTTTTCTCCCGGGATGTTACAAGGGCCACCGAAGCGACAGCCTTACCATATGCTGTCTGAGTATCAATCCTCCCCTCACCGGTTATAACCAGATCTGAATTTCTTACCGCATCCCGGAAGCCTGTCATCTCTCCCACTATATCAAAACCACTTTTGAGTTTTCCTTTGCCATATGCCATCAAAAACAGTGCAGCACCGCCTGCAGCTCCCGTTCCCGGATGTTTGTCCGCGTCAAATCCCGTATCCCTTAATATCAGGGAAGACAATTTCTGAAGGCCCTGTTCAAGAATTGCAACAGCCTCTTTATCTGCCCCTTTCTGGGGCCCGTAAACTCTTGCGGCACCCTCACTCCCATTCAGGATATTCTGTACGTCACATGCTATAATGATTTCAGCCTTGCTTAGTCCGCTATGCACCCTGCTGTTATCTATCCGGGCAATGTGTCCGTTCATTTCCCCGGAAGGGGTCATTTCATTTCCATTGCTGTCATAAAAGCGAAAACCAAGGGCTGAAGCAATACCCGTACCGCCGTCAACAGTGGCACTCCCTCCTATTGTAAGAATAATCTTCTGCAGACCGCTGTCCAGTGCATCCTTTATGAGTTCGCCGGTGCCAAGTGTGGATGTTTTCAGGGGATTGCGTTCCGGGGGGGTGAGCATCTCCAGGCCGGAAGCGCTGGCAAGCTCAATGACCGCAGTATTTTGCCCGGGCAGTACCAGATATTTTGATTTCACGGGCCGGTGCAGCGGATCACTGACAATAATATCCCTCCATGTTCCCCCACAGTGATAAGCTATGCAGGAAGTAGTACCTTCACCTCCGTCAGCAACGGGAAAAACGGATATCTGCACGCCGGATTTAATTTCTTTGATGCCTTCTCCAAGGAACCGGGCAACCTCTTCAGCGGGAAGGCAATCCTTAAAAGAGTCGGGAGCTATCAGAATATTTCTTATAATTCTCATTAACTATTACATTTTACAGGTCAGAACGGAAGCAAATATATTCACATGCAAGTGGTAAAATTAGCACAATGATAACTATAAATACAAAAATCATCCATGTCGTAATTCCGGAAAATGCAATTTCGTTTTTTTTAATTTTCAGATTTTCAGGTAAGTTTTCATCTTTGAGGTAAAAATTACAAGTACACAAGTTATTAAGATTTTTGAAATTTAAGATGAAAAAATTTAATGTATATTTCTCCTGTAAAAAAGAAGCCAAAATTTTATTTTAAAAAATACAAAATTTTGACTTACAGTCGGAACCGCTTCGCTTTAACATTAAATTTTTTCATCCGTCTGTGTGTAATTTTGGCTGAAAAAATTTAATGTATATTTGTTTAAAACAATACCATATACCTGTTTCCTGAATGAACATCCCATTATACAAGTTTCCCAAAAAACCATATGCAAATGGAAAATTTATCAAGAAGGAATTTTATTAAAAATTCAGTCACTGCCACTTTGGGAGTGAGCGTTATACCGGATTCTTTTACAATACTGAAAGAAGGAAGGAATTTAGGCGCCAATGACCGTATCCGTATCGGTATTATTGGTTGTGGTGACCGGGGCGTTAATGCACTTATGGAAGGTGTCAATAATTACGCCCGGGAGATGAATATCGAGATAGTTGCCGTCTGCGATCCATGGCGTATAGCCCGTGAACAGGCCAACACAAAAGTTAAGAAATGGTTTGGACGCGATGCAATGAAATTCGTTTCGTATAATGATTTGCTTGAATTGGATAACATTGATGCTGTAATGATAGCCTCCCCCGACCATCTGCACACAGCACAAATGGAAGCAGCTGCCCTTGCCGGAAAACATATCTACGTGGAAAAGCCTTTGGCAACGGAAATGGACAACCTGGTCAGAGCCGTGAATGCAGTCAAAAAAGCCGGTGTTGTTGTACAGGTTGGAACTCAGATCCGCAGTTTGCCTGGTATAGTGGGCTGCCGTGAATTATTTAAAAAAGGTATATTTGGTAAGCTGTCAAGAATAGAAGAATGCCGCAACGACCAGCAACCATACTGGTACAGGTACCTTAAAGATGTCAGACCGGAAGATGTGGACTGGAAGGAATTTCTTCATGACCGGCCTGTAAGACCCTTCTGTGCCGACACGTATACCGGATGGTACGGTTACACTGAGTTTTCCCACGGACCAATTTCCGCTCTGGGTTCTCACTTTATCGATTTGGTACATTTCATAACCGGCGCAAAATTTCCCGAATCCTGCGTATGTCTGGGTGGAACATTCACATGGAAAGATGAATACCAGTTTACTGCGCCAGACTGCATACAGGCAACATGGAATTATCCCGAAGGCTTCCTGGTAAGCAGCTCTAACAATTTTGGTAACAGCTCCGGTAATGTTCGGAATTTTTACGGGGATAAAGGCATGCTTGATGCTGGTAACTGGAATGCCCCTATTTATAGTGAAAGCGGTGCTATACGCCCGGACGTGGTCATTAAAGGTGAAAATCCCGTAAAACCGGCTGATCAACCTGATCATTTTCTGGACTGGTTACAATGTATCCGTTACGGAGGCATTCCCCATGCCCCGATAGATGCCGGTTACCAGCATACCGTTGCCGTATTGATGGCTGCCAAATCATTCGAAACAGGGCGCAAAATTATATATGATCCTGATCAACAAGTAATCATATAAACCACGCATAATCAAACCAAAAGGCATGAATGTCACATCCGGTAATTAACGAACAGATACTAAGTTGTTTGCATGTGAGATCGACCGCAGGTCAATAAAACAATGGGGGTTCCATCGGAATTGAAACACTGAACATGAATTGCCTGCTAAACATAATTAATTGAATATTAACTTGATTAACCTGTTTTATTACGATAAAACAAACATGAAAACTTTAAGAATTAAATTTTCATAAAAAAGAATAAATAAAAAAATTTAAACTTATGAATAAACATCATCCGATTACCAGTAAAAAGCAGAAGATTGATAATTCAATTTCACGCCGTCAGTTCATAGGTAAGGTTATGCTGGCATCAGCCACTGTTGCATTGATATCCTCATGTAAAAAAGAGCAGTGGCAGATAGGTTGTTTCACCCGGCCATGGGCAGAATACGATTATCGTGTGGCTTTCGACAGTATTGCCGAATCAGGTTTTAATTACGTCGGTCTCATGACTTCTGATACAGGATTGCTCATCACACCGGATACTACTGGTGAACAAGCTGCAGAGATCGGAGAGGAAGCAAAGAGCCGGGGCCTGATAATCACTTCGGCGTATGGCCAAAATTTCAATGTGAGTGAATCCATAAATGAAGGCATTGCCGGGCTAAAACGTCTTATTGACAACTGTGCCATTTGTGACTGTCCTCATTTACTGCTGGGCGGTATATTCGATCCCGATCTTGATGATGCATATTATAAAGTAATTGCCGAATGTTGCGACTATGCAGCCGATAAAGGAGTCGGTATAAATATCAAACCACACGGCAATACCATCACCACCGGTCGCGAATGCCGAATGCGCATCGAACAGGTAGGTCATAACAACTTTCGTCTCTGGTAC
>PXAP01000003.1 GCA_003567115.1 Bacteroidota bacterium | reverse complement strand
CCTGATCAGCCGGGCTTTTCCGCCAAACCACCGGCAGGTTTTGATATAGTTTCTGATCAATCTGCCGGAAAGCACCCTGGCATTGGCAGGCTTGAAAAGATCTTCATAATTTCGAACCTTCATTTTCGGAATATGAGTGTCGTCAATTCTGGCCAGGGGCGCTTCCGGTTGTTCCAGTAAAAACCAGTAATATCCGTAAGGCCCCAGGGTTATAAGATAGGATGCCTCTTTTATGGGTGGAAATTTATTACTGGAAAAAACCTCCGTTGGAATGTACTCCTTATACTCCTGAAGATCAAGCTCTGTGGCCTGACTGTAACGGGAGAGGTTGGCAATTACCAGTATAATTTCATTTTTATAGATCCTGAGAAAAGCCAGAATCTTGGAATTGGAAGGAGACAGAAATTTTATCTCGCCGCGACTGAAAGCTTTAAACTGCTTTCTCATACCTATAACCCGTTTCATCCACCAGAAAAGTGAGGAGGAGTTATTTTGCTGGGTTTCTACATTTACGGCCTCATACTGATATTCCGGATCAAGGATTACAGGAAGGTAAAGCTTCTGGGGGTTTGCTTCTGAAAAGCCTGCATTGCGGTCTGCCGTCCATTGCATCGGTGTTCTTACCCCGTCCCGGTCACCAAGATAATAATTATCACCCATACCGATTTCATCACCATAATAAATAACGGGGGTACCCGACAATGAAAACAACAGGTAATTCATAAGTTCTATCTTCCTCCTGTTGTTATCGAGCAGCGGAGCGAGACGGTGCCGGATTCCCAGGTTTATTTTTGCTTTGGGATCTTTGGTGTAAACCTTGTACATATAGTCCCGTTCTTCATCGGTTACCATTTCAAGGGTCAGTTCGTCGTGATTTCTCAGAAACATGGCCCATTGGCATGTCCCGGGAATTTCAGGTGTCTGGTCAAAAATATCAATCAAAGGATACCGGTCCTCCATTTTCAGCGCCATGAACATGCGGGGCATAATGGGGAAATGGTAATTCATATGGCATTCATCACCGTCTCCAAAATATGAGGCGGAATCTTCAGGCCACATATTGGCTTCGGCCAGGAGCAGCTTCCCTTTATATTTGGAATCAACATGTTTTCTGAGTTTTTTCAGAAAAGCATGAGTTTCGGGAAGATTTTCGCAATTTGTATGTTCTCTCTGAAAAAGATAGGGAACAGCATCCAGGCGGAAACCATCCACCCCCATATCCAGCCAGAAATCCAGTATCCTGAATATTTCCTTATGAACCTGGGGGTTGTCAAAGTTCAGATCGGGCTGGTGTGAATAAAAACGGTGCCAGTAATACTGATTTGCGACATTATCCCACGTCCAGTTTGATTTCTCAAAATCATTGAAAATAATGCGTGCATCTTTATATTTATCGGGGTCATCGCTCCAGACATAGTAATTACGGTATGCCGAGCCTCGTTTTGATTTTCTTGCACGCTGAAACCAGGGATGCTGGTCAGAAGTATGATTTATTACCAGCTCGGTTATAACTTTTATATTCCGTTTATGTGCTTCTTTGAGGAACCTTTTGAATGAGCGGATATTCCCGTATGAGGGGTTTATTCTATAGTAATCTGAGATATCATAACCGTCATCACGCAGTGGTGAAGGATAAAAAGGCAAAAGCCATATTGCTGTAACCCCAAGGCTTTCAAGATAGTCCAGCCTGGAAAGCAAGCCCTGAAAATCTCCAATGCCGTCGGAATTGCTGTCGCAGAAAGCCTTGATATGAAGCTCATAAATTATTGCATCTTTGTACCAGTGCAGCTGGTCGTCAAGTTCAATTTGTTTATCAGGTTCTTTCTTTATCATAAACGGTGATATTCGTTGGTTGTGTGTTAAAATTTAAATTCTTGCTTTTTTTGTCAAAATATCATTCAAACCCTCTTTGATTCCGGCTATGCCAGGTTAGGTGTTAATAATCTGTGATTTATGCCAGATTAATTGTGCCTGTTCAATGTCCGGCCTTTGATATTGAATTAAAGAAACAGGAATTTATTGTTCTACTTTTAATATATGTACAGGAAATATATTGGGATTAAGCTCCACGTAATTCCATTCGCCGTTCCAGCTGTAACTATTGCCTGTAAGCAGATCCAGCATATTATAGGAGCGGTATGGCGAAATGCCCATTTCCTGGAGGGGGACTTTTATCCAGCTTCCCTGTGTAAAGGTTGTATCCAGGTTAACCGCTATAAAAATCCTGTTTTGTTTCTCATCGTCGGTTTTTCCGTAGCAAAGCAGATGATCGTTTTGTGTTTCGGCAAAACAGATATTCCATGTTGTCCGGAGAGCAGGGTTTTCTTTACGTATTCTGTTAACCAGGGCAATCAGCTTTCTCATACGGGTCATGCTTTTCCAGTCGTAATGTTTAATTTCATATTTTTCATTATCAATATACTCCTCTCGCAATGGGTGGGGTACATTAAGACAAAATTCGAAAACCGGACCATATATACCAAAATTCGATGATAAAGTTGCAGCCATAACCAGCCGTGATATAAATGCAGCTTCACTTTTGTATTGAAGCGATACAGGCAGAATATCGGGGGTATTTGGCCAGAAGTTGGGTCTGAAATACTCCCTGCGTTCGCTCCTGGTAAGTTCATGCAGGTACTGAATGAAATCATCACGGCTGTTTCTCCATGTAAAATAGGTATATGACTGGGTAAAACCGATTTTCCCCAACCTGTCCATCACCTTGTTTCTGGTGAATGCTTCGGCCAGGAATATTACATCAGGATGTTCTTTTTTTATTTCACCTATCATCCATTCCCAGAACCTGAAAGGCTTGGTATGCGGATTGTCGACCCTGAAAACAGTTACCCCCTGCTCTATCCAGTAATCCACAATACTTTTTAATTCTTTCCACATATTCTGCCAGTCGTCATTCTCAAAATTCATTGCCAGAACATCCTGATATTTTTTAGGGGGGTTCTCGGCATATTGGACGGTACCATCGGGTCTCCATGTGAACCACTCCGGATGCTCCTTTACATACGGATGATCCTGTGAACACTGATAAGCAAGGTCAAGGGCTATTTCAATATTGTGACCGGCGGCTTTTTTGACTACATTATGGAAATCTTCCAGGGTGCCAAGTTCGGGGTGGATGGCTTTATGACCACCTTCGCTGCTGCCTATTGCCCATGGTGAGCCGGGTTCGTCAGGCTTTGCATCAGGCGAATTGTCTTTGCCTTTTCTGAAAGATTTTCCTATGGGGTGAACGGGCGGGAAATAGAGTATATCAAAACCCATTTCTGCCACCAGGGGGATTACTTCTTCAACATCTTTGAAAGTGCCGTGCCTTCCGGGCACAGGTGAGGTGGAGCGGGGAAAAAGTTCATACCAGCTGCTGAACAGTGCCCTTTTCCTTTCCACTTCAACACGCAGGATTTTTTCATAAACAGCAGCATCTTTCCTGTCCGCGCACCTGTACATTACATCGCTGACCTCTTCGCTTAGTACCAGGGCTGCCGCTGCGGCGGGGTTATGTTTCATCTCATTGATAAAACCGATCCATTTATCGATCTTATTCCGGTGTTTTGAAGAGGCCTGTTCCCGGGCTTTCATCATCATCCGGGCACCGATCTGCAATTCGATATCGATTTGCTGATTGGCTTCAAATTTGAGTTTAAGGCCTTTCTGCCATGATTCAAAATGGTCCACCCAGCCCCGGATGGTGTATTCATACCACCCTGTTCGGGTTACTTTAAAAACAGCTTCCCATTTGTCATTGGAAAGATGCTTCATAGGGGTCTCATTCCATTTTCCGTTACCCTTTTTGCGGTGTAACAGGACGGCTTTGATTACATTGTGACCATCGGCAAAAATATCGGCGCTGACCTTTACATTTTCATCAACCACTCTTTTTACCGGGTATTTTCCACAATCTATTTCGGGATAAACATTTTCTATTATTACTCTTTTTCTGCCCTTGATTTGCTTCATAAATGTTAATTTGATATATTAAAACAAAATCTTATCAACCCTGAATCATTCTTATATTCAAAGTTAAAGGATAAAAATTAATTTTCCCGGTTTTAGTTTAACTTAAAAACCCGCGTCTT
>PXAP01000214.1 GCA_003567115.1 Bacteroidota bacterium | reverse complement strand
CCGGTTGGTTTCATTACCGTGTTCATCGTAAAGGCAAAGTTCCACTCCGTGCGCATTTTCAGCAAAAAGTGAAAAATTCACCCCTTTATAGTCATATTTTGCTCCCAGGGGATAAGGTTTCCCTGGCCAGGTTTCAATTTTATCCATTAAGTGATTTTTAATGTAAAATTATATGAAATAACTTTTATAACAACAGGATTCTGAAATTATCAAAAAAATGAGTCTGCTCTAACCCGAATAATTTACAAACTTAGATATATCCTTGAGCCATTGAATCCTGGAGATAAAAATAAATCGCCGCAAAAATACCAGGGCGCAGAATATCTGCATAAATTAATGAGGCTAAAAAAGTTAAAAATGATGATTTTTACAAAAATTCAAATATATAAAACACAGGTAACCAGCGGCTTGAAAATTTGATCTGCTGGTTTTTACCCAAAAAAATACGTTATAGTCCCCAAATATTGAGCAATACAGCCTAATAAAGAATAACTTTAATATGAAGTTAAATAAGAGAGTGGACTCAAAAAATAGGAGGATAAAAGATTAGCAATGTAGTAAATGCGGTTACAAAAGAAAAAAATAGACCGGAAACCGCTGGCGGCTTCCGGCTTATTTATGCCTTAAACAAATAGTGATCCAGTTTGTCTTTTTATTTTTTATATGCCCGGCTGGGGGGGTATGGCCCTGGGAATATCAGGATCAAATGATTCATGTATAGCTTCGCCAAATGCTTTGCTGAAGGCCGGCAGGTCGGGAGGAGTTCTTGAAGTGATAAGGTTTCCATCAATCACTACCTCTTCATCTACAAAATCAGCCCCTGCCTCTTCCATTTCTTCCTGAATTCCACCCACTGCGGTGCAGGTCCTGTCTTCCAGAACACCCGCGGCGGCAAGTACCAGGGGACCATGACAGATTGCTGCCACCGGTTTCCCGCTATAGAAAAATTCTTCTACAAAGTCGACTACTTCGGGTATTTCACTCAAATCAGCGGGAGCATGGCCACCAGGTATTAACAGAGCATCAAACTCCCCAACCACCACATTACCAACAGCTCTTTCAATGATTATGGTGAAATCGCTGTTATAAGCTTCTACCATGGCTGTTTCAGGTCCGATAACCGTTATAATCATGTCCTGGTTGGTCAGGTATCCCATGGGCATATAGGCTTCTCCATCATGGAATCCTTCCGCCACAAGCACGGCAACATGTGGCCGGGCTACAGGTTCAACAAAAGGCTCTTCTGCTTCGGGGCATCCGGTCAATAAAATAACGATACCCATCAGGGGTAACAATTTTAACATCATTTTTTTCATAATATCAGGTTTTTGGAATTAGTAATCGGATTTTTTAAAAATTTGCAATAAACCTTTATTATAATGGTAAATAATTATGCCAAAAACTGATAGTAATATCATAAAAGTGCTTTATATATGATTATTATTATATTATCTCAAGGATTTCAGACATTTTCCCTGTTTTTTGGCAACTGTAATTATTCCTCCGATTCATAAAACGGTTCTTACGCGTTCTGTTCTTGTGGAAATTTTCCACACTATATCTGCTTTTGCATCCACAACAAGCCAGTTTGCCGGGAAAAATTACAAGCTCCACCCTTGCCTGTATTCATAATGGAGGAACTGATCTGCTTCGGGCAGATTGGGAAAACCAAGACTTTCCGGATCGAAATCAAGGGTACGGTAACTCAGTTTTTCTCTGAGTTCGGGGCGAAGTGCTATGTTTCCCAACAGCACTGTTTCTGTAAGCGGGCCTGCCCAGTCAAAATTCGATCCTGCCGGGTCACCTCCTTTACAGGCATTTATCCATTCTTCATGGTGCCCTGGTGATGACGGGATGTATGGCTTTGGCCGTTCATATGATTCACGTAATGAAATCGGGAAAATCTCATTTCCGAGTATCATGCCTTTGCTGCCAATATATAGTGTGCCTCCTGCTCCCAACTGTACGCCTTCCTCTATACCGGGAATACGGGGCGGGCGCATTCCTCCGTCATACCATGTAAGCCTGAGCGGAGGCATTTCTTCACGTGCGGGAAAATCATAAGTTACCATTGACCCGAGCGGGTAAGTTTCGTCATTCACAAGTGTTGATACTGCCTGCACACTGGTGGGGTATTTCAGTTTTAATGCACGGAATACCGGATCAAATGAATGGCATCCGATATCGCCCAGTCCACCGGTTCCAAAATCCAGCCAGCCTCTCCAGTTAAAAGGATGATATGACGGGTGATATGGGCGCATGGGTGCCGGACCTATAAACAGATCCCAGTCAAGGCCTTCGGGTACAGGCAGAACTTCATCAGGGCGTGATACCCCCTGTGGCCAAAATGTGCCGGATAGTCCCCTGTTGGGGCGGTCTGTCCACACATGGATTTCTTCCACGGAGCCAATAACTCCCTCCCATATCATTTCACGGAGCCTTCTGGGTGCATCACCGGCCTGACCCTGATTTCCCATCTGGGTGGCAACTTTATTATCTCTGGCAGCTTCCGTAAGCATCCTGGCTTCATATACGGTTCGTGTAAGGGGTTTTTCAGTATAAACATGTTTCCCTCGTTTTATAGCCTCCATGGTTGGCAGGGCATGAGTGTGATCGGGAGTTGCGATGACGACTGCATCTATCTCACTCTGAGCATCCAGCATGATCCGGTAGTCCTTATAACGCCTGGCTTCAGGGTAAGTGTTGAATACTCTTTCAGCCCGCTCATTCCAGTCCACATCGCAAAGTGCGACAATATTTTCCGTATCCGGGATATTGCGGAGTACATTTCTTCCCATTCCGCCTATACCAATGC
This sequence comes from Bacteroidota bacterium, assembly GCA_003567115.1. Taxonomy (GTDB): domain Bacteria; phylum Bacteroidota; class Bacteroidia; order Bacteroidales; family PUMT01; genus PXAP01. The sequence continues at coordinate 14,273 of PXAP01000214.1, read as the reverse complement.
CTGCAATGTTTAATTTGTCACTGGGGGCAGCATGACCGAGGCCTGAAACGACATGAGAAGGAACTATAGTCAAACCGGCCAGAGCAGCAGAGGAGGTTCCTATAAATCTCCTGCGGCTGATGGTTCTTGAAGTTTTGGAATCCATATCAGGTTAGTTTTAAAAAGTTTAAAATGATTGTTTTACTTTTGGTTTTAGTTTATCTTGTAAACCCTCATCTTTTGGGTGAGGCAATGTCCTGGCAGGGCTTTGCCCGAAAAACATGTTAGGTTCAAAAAATTCACGGTGGGAACAAAAATCGTAGTTAAAGCCCCCATCCTCTGGCGGTGGATAATCGGATTGTAGCGAATTTGCCCTTTTCAGTTGCTATGGTGTTAATAAAAAAGCAAGATAGAAAATAATACTTATAATAAAAAGATATTGATAAAATAATCATCTGTGGCTGAATCAGCTTCAGGAATTATCCAGCCTTTGTTTGTGGAGAAAATCCTTTATGCTGCTCCAGAAACCTGCCCCCATAGAGATGGTATTATGATCTGTATGTTCTATTACCCGGAATCTTTTTTCCCCCTTCCAGGCTTTAAATAGTTTTTTTGAATGATGCGCGGGAATGATCCTGTCGTTTGATGCAACCAGAGTAAGCATTGGATTGACGGCAGCTGCGGCCGGATTTTTTAAATTGAATTTGTGTTTAAGCAGCAAGCCTACAGGCATGAAGGGGAAATTAGAACCGGCCACATCTTCCAGGCTTCCAAACGGAGAAATCAGGATAGTGGCCGCTATATTCCGTTTGGCAGACAGGTGGACAGCCATGGCAGTCCCCAGGCTGCGCCCCATAACAGCAATTTGACCGGCATATATGTCGTTTCGTTTGGAAAATTTATCATAGAGTAATATTGCATCATTTATCATAGCCTTCTCCCCGGGCTTGCCTTCACTCAATCCGTAGCCTCTGTAATTTACAAGCAAAACAGACCATTCACCGATTTTTTCCATTTCCTGAATCATCCGGGAAACCTCTTCTGCGTTCCCTCCAAAATAGATTAGCAGCGGAGAGGGATCTTCCTTGCTGCTGTTTAAAAGCCAGCCGTGCAGGGTGATATTGTCTCCCGTATCCAGAGTCACCTCTTCCGCTGAAGGGAACCTCTGGTTTATCTGCTGAAGTCTTCCGGGCTCAATGCTTTGTCTGAAGAAAATCAGTTGATCCTGAAAAAGATAGAGAATGCCTGAAAATGCAATATAGACAGTTAAACCCAAAAGTATTATCCTTCGCAGAACAGAAAAGAAATCAATAAGATTATCCATTTTATCCGGCTTTAATTATTATTCTTGAGAATTTCGATGGCTTTTTCCAGAATATCATCTTTTCCTTCCGCCATCGATTCCTCTGACATATCTATCTGTATATGGGGTGGGATACCAGACTCAATATTGATACCTTCGGGGCTGTAGAATTTTGAGCTCGAAACTCTTAACAGCCATCCGTTGGGCAGGTCATGAAAAGCAGGCATGCCTCCTCCGCCTCCGGTGGTATCGCCAATGAAGGTAACGTTTTCCAGGGCATTCATATACTGGGTAAAATAGGTGGTTGCGCTATAGCTCCTCCTGTTTGTCAGCACTATAACATTACCTGTGAACCTTTCTCCCTCGTGAGGTTCAATATAGATATCCTCTTTTCTGAAATCATTATATCCGGGGCCTGTCTTCACGTAATTGTGACCGACAAATACTTTTTGGTCAGTAAAACGGGAGGTCAGCCTTTTTGCATTCACAGTGCTTCCTCCTCCGTTATTCCGGACATCTATTATCAGGCCCTTCTTTTCGTCAAGACCAGCAAGTATAATATCCAGATGGCCGTCACTTATTCTGTTGGCGAAACTACCGTAATATACGTATATTGCATCTTCCATATTGAGATATTCAAGAGGTCCTACATACCTTTGCCTTTGCCTGTAATAATTTCTTTCTATTAATGAGTGACTGAAATTTTCGGGATTCTCCAGGTACCATTTCCAGTAGCGCGAGCGGTCAAAGGAGCTCATCAGGTTGACGTGGCCGTCTCTGAGTTGGAACAACATTGCTGCACAGAGGTCAAAAAGCTCGACCCGGTTCATATCGTATTTTACCATAGGTCTGTACCGGTTGTAAATTCTGTGCCAGTCAATTTCTTTATATTCAAAAAATGAGTAATGCTTTTCTGTAAAATACCATATTTCTTCAAATATGGTTACAGGATCTTCCAGCGGGTCGGGTTTTATGAGCAATTTTTCGCACGATTGCATAATTGTGGTCATAACAATGACCACCATGAACAATCTGGAAACCCGGGTTACTGATCCTGTGTATTCTGAAATATGGTGTCTCATATTTTATGTGTTTTACAGATTATCGTTAAGCAATTGTACAAAAGCAATTTTCATTTTACCCTGAAATATAATTCCAGGACAAGTTGATGGAGGGCATTATTCATGTTAAGGCTGTGTTTGCCCTTCATAGTATAATAGTCCCATTTATATCCTATCCTGAACCAGTTGGGATTTGTATTACCCCCGAATGATTCCCTTATGAAAATCCCGGTAGTTACATGAGCATAATTATACGGAAGCAGAAACTGCTGCTCATAGCCCTGAATCTTTACCCCCCCGTCTTCTGCCAGCTCGAAGCTTACTCCATATTCGGGTATCCTGACTGTATAGCCAAAGAGACTGGCTGCTGCGGAAAGCTCAATATACCAGTTCCTTGACCAGAAATGGCTGCTGACATGGATTTCGGCCTGCGGCCTTAACTCACCTACCATGTCTGCAAACAGGAAAGAGTTCCCCAGCCTCTGAGCAAGGCGGAAATTTCCAAAAATATTGGCCTGCAAACCTGCATAAAAATCATAACTTTCAGAAAGATCCAGTTTTTTGAGGTGCCTGTACCTTAAACCTGCTCCGGGGTTCTCCACCACCGTGTTTTTATGGGCAGGTTTGGAATAATTGAACTGAAGCCGGGCAAAACTCCATTCGGCGATATATGAAGGCCTGTGTGCGCGACGGCCAAAATTAAGTACACCGCCCCAACCCTCATAATGAAGGTTTGACATCCTTTCATCCAGCAACAGGCCCCGGGAGGCCCCCTGGTCAATTTTAAGGTATATACCCGGCTGAATCTCTTTTTCCGGCGATTCACCGGCTGCCTTCAAGGTCATGGGTAGAGAAGCTGAAAGAATTATAAGTAATAGGAAAAGAGTTGAAAAGTAGCTTTTTCCTGATAAAATATGAATGAGCTGTTTGGGATTTTATTTTATTATCAACATACAGAGGTGTTTATTATTTAGTGATTTTACATGCAAGATAATCAAGAAAATCCGTTAACTGAAATACCACCTCTGAAAAAGGAAACATAAGGAGTCACTCCCGCATAATGCTTCTTAATTTAGGTCCATTCGCATAAAGTATAGTTAGCAAATTGTTTAACAATGTGTTACTAATTCATGATCCGGATAATCTGCTTTTCAATCCATGGATCCCCCATGCTTTATTCATAAATTGGTTTACTTTTCTTATTTTTATACATCATTATAACGAGTAGTAACCTAAAATTCGATATTACTATGGAACGTAGAAAATTTATCCGTAACACTGCTCTTGGTGGAATTGCAATGACAGGCATATCGGGTGCCTTTGACGCAGCTGCAGCTTCGCCGGAAGTCAGGGCATCAAACAGGGAAAAGTTCAACCTGAAATATGCTCCGAGTTTTGGTACTTTCACTGAGCATGCAGGGACTGACCTGATAGACCAGATAAGGTTTATGCATGATCAGGGTTTCAGGGCTATCTTTGATAATGGTTTAATGAACAAGGAACCGGCTATGCAGGAAAAGATCGCTGATGAGCTCGACCGTCTTGGCATGGATCTGGGTCCTTTTGTACTTTATGCCGATTTCGGAGTTGAGTCCATGGTTACCCGTGATCCTGAAATGATGGATATGCTCAGGGAAAGAATGAAGATGGGGCTTGAAGTGCAGAAGCGCACCAATGTCGAAACAGCCCTTGTTGTACCCGGTCGTTATGATCAAAGGCTGCACTGGGACTATCAGACAGCCAATGTAATTGATTCTATGAGGATGTGCTGTGATATTGTAGGCCCTCACCGACTGGTTCTTGTTATGGAGCCGCTCAACGGGTTAATAAATCATCCCGGGCTTTTTCTTACAACCATACCACAGGCCTATATGATTTGCAAGGCTGTTGACCACCCAAGCTGCCGTATCGTAAATGACCTGTATCATCAGCAGATCACAGAAGGCAACCTTATCCCCAATATAGATATGGCCTGGGAATATATTTCCGCTTTCCACGTCGGCGACCATCCCGGAAGGCAGGAACCCACAACGGGAGAGATTAACTATCTGAACGTATTTAAGCATTTGTATGATAAAGGCTATAACGGGGTTATCTGTACAGAACATGGCAGAAGTATTCCCGGAAAGGAGGGAGAGAAAGCTTTTATTGAAGCTTACAGGAAGGTTGACTCCTTTGAAACTTGAAGAATAATTTGCTTCAATAATGGACTTGGTCTGATATTCGGGATATATCTCCGGGAAACATTATTTTTATTATTTTTTCAGATGCTCGGAACTTTAACGCCCATGTTCCTTTTTCCTGAAGAGGCATTTACCAGTATCCCCTATGCTCCTACACTGGAAGGGCAGTAAATAATCAAAAACATTGTTATAGTTAGTGCCGGAATAGTTATAGGATCCACTGTGAAGGGTGGGAAGATTGTAGCTGATCCTGATAAAATGGATGAAATTGATAAATAAGCCGGCTACAGGAAAGATGCAACTAACTTTCTTCCCTTAATTCTCCAAGGGACTTGTTTTCTATAGATTTAAATGCCCGGTATAATGAGTTAACAGATCCAAAACCTGACAACTCGGCAACTTCTTCGTTGGTGATCAGTTTATTTTCTCCAATAAGTTTTTTTGCATATTCAACCCGGTAATGATTAACATGATTACAGAAATTCCTTCCATATTCGTTGTTGATCATCCTGGAAACATAGGTGCGGTTAGTTCCCAGCATATTGCACAGGTCCCATATCTTCAGATCCGGACTTTTAAATATCATCTCCTTTTCAAACAGTCTTTCCATCTTTTTCTTTATTGAAGGTGATGACTTAGGCTTTTCCTTAATTTCAGTTTGGTGCAGTCGTTCAGTATATACCTCCTTTTGTGTATTTCCCAGTAATCCTATTATAAAAAGCATTACGCTGAAAATTACCGATGGAACAGCAAGATGGAGATCACTGGCATTAAATATATCCCTTCCCAGTATAGCGGCGAAAATACTGGCCAGCGATGTCACTGCAAGAGAAAAATTGAAAAATTGTACCCAGTCAAGCTTACGTTCTTCAATATTGGAATAAAATTCCTGCAGTTGATCATTATGCGTGGAGATCAGGCGGTAATTAAGGTAGAGATATATAATTACCTGGCAAATAAAAACTACTCTGAAAAGGGTGTGAATTATCCCCATATATCCGGTTATTCCTTGCCCGGACTCTTTGCCAGGTAATACCATTTTCAGGTAATAAATTACTTCAGAATCATTCATCAGGAGATATCCGGTCAGGTGCAATATAAACATTATTGCCGGCAAGGCGAGATATTTAAGGTGAAGCGAAGGTGAAAACTCCCTGTCAACTGTTAGCAGCCTGATATAAATATGGTAAAGAGGATAGACTGCAAGCGAAGTAAGTGTATATATGCTATCAAGATAATAGTAAACTTTAAACTGACCGGTAAAATAAAAGTAGTGTGAGATATAAAGCACAAAAGCGACAAACATGAATTTGCCAAGAAAAATTTTTGGAGCGTGTTTCCTGCTCCTGTAGAAACTAAGAACTACAGCCCAGAATAAAGTAACATAAACGGGATTCAGCAGCAGGATTGTCTTTATCATCTGTATCAGAGGCTTAATTCTAAAAGCGCCCTAAAAGTAAAAAATAGTTATTCACAATTTACCTTTTGGTGCAAGATTTTTACGAATTGGAATTTATCGATTGGACCATTCAGGTAGATTTATGCCCTGTTCAGAAACCTCCGGTATACCGGGAAATTTTAATCACGATTTTTTATGCACCAGGGTAGTGAATATGGATATTGTTAAATAGATCATCCTGGGAATTCTGCTTGCAAAACGGCTGGTTTCTCTATCAATAAGTTGATGTTGATTTTTATAAACAATTAAAAATTTGGTATCTGAAACATCTTAAAAGGAACAATTATGAAGAAAATTTTTACCATTTTTATTTTTATCCTTGCTTTCAATTATCCTGCATTATATGCACAAATTGCTGTCGCTCTTCACACCGATGGAGATAGTGGGCAAAGAACGGTTAATTATTATTACCAGTCCGATGGCTTCCAGCAGGCCTATGCCGATGCCGCGGTTGGTGACACCATCTACCTGCCGGGCGGGATATTTGTCCCTCCTTCACCTATAGCCAAACAACTAGTGGTATATGGTGCAGGACACTATCCGGCTGCAACAACTGAAACGGGTATTACTTTTGTAAACGGTGATCTGAGGCTGGATGAGGGGGCAGATCACCTTCACCTGGAGGGTCTTCATGTTATTGGTAGTATCATGACCAACACCAGCAATTTGTCAGTCAATAATATAAGTGTGGCAAGGTGCTATTTTACAACCGGAATAACCTTTTCTGGTGACAAAACCAATCCTTCCACCAATATATCGTTTATAGGTTGTGTCTTTAACGGAACAGGAGCTTACAGTTTCCAGAATATTCAAAATGCGGCTGTTCACAACTCGTTTTTAAGGGGGAGGATTTATTACAGCGAGGCCAATTTGTTCAGCAACAATATATTCTTTTACACTTCAAACAGCGGTTATATATTAAATAGCTCTGACAATAATACGATCCGGAACAATATATTCCTGCACTCCAGTGACTGGTACTGGGTTTCAGCTTCCACTGGAAATAAATGGTATAATAATATTATCCCGGCCGAGGGACCGCGATTTGGTGCCGGCGATACAGATAACGGCAACTATAAGGGAGTGGCATTCAGTCCGGTTTTTGTCAGTCAAAGTGGTTCTGATTTCATCTATGAAGATAACTATAACCTGTTAAGTCCGGGTACATATCCGGGTACGGACGGTTCCCAGGTTGGCCTTTATGGCGGGGTCTTCCCTTACAGGGAAATGGCCATTCCTGTTTCACCATACATAAGCAATAGCTCGGTCAGTCCGCGAACAGATCCTGACGGAAACCTGAGCATTGAAATAACCGTTGAGGCGCAGAATGAAAACTGAGGCTTTGGCAGCAATTTCCGGGCGGGCTAACGGCCCCGGCTTCAATTTCGCTCCCCGACCAATTCAAAACAGAAGGGTTTGGGGTCACGGAGCCAATTGAGAACAACCGGAATAGCGATCACGACAATTTGATCAGATTATTTTTAAAAACAGATAATATTATGATTTTGAAAAGAAAGATTGTAACAGTTATGATTATCCTGGCAGGCTTTGCTGCCATTACCGCCGAAGCACAACAGAGAGTGGTGCTCCAGAGCTCAGGAGAGATGACAACCTTCGCCACGGCCAACTCGTTCAGAGATGCATACGATGCGGCCTCCGATGGTGATACCATTTATCTCCCGGGTATCGAATTCTCATCACCCTCAACATTTGACAAAAAACTCGTGGTATTCGGAACCGGGCATCATCCGGATGCTACGGAGGCTACCGGACAGACAATTGTAAACAGTTTGTCGCTGGGCAGCGGCGCGGCGGGAAGCCATTTTGAAGGCTTTCGTGTAAATGGTAACGTGAATTTTGCCTCAAATACAAAAATTGATGATGTCACCATTAAGAGGCTTCATATTACCGGCAATATATCTATATTAGGTACCGACCCGGATAATATTTCAGACAATATTACTATCCGGGAGTGTATTTCAGGAACCATCGATGCCCAGAATACCACAAACCTTGAAATCTTTAATTGTTTTATTAACGGAAGAGTAAACAGACTCAGTAATAACGGGTGGGTGAGTAACTCTGTTATAATTAACCATATGGATAATTTCAGGGAAGTTCACCAGTCAAATATTGAGAATAATATAGTAATAAATACATCGACCGGTTCAACTTACCGGGGTGTGAGTATCTCAACGGGGAATACTTTTTCCAATAATATATTCAGCAAGGACCCTACAGATAATGAAGAAAACACCTGGGTGAACAACCATGTCGATGTAGATCCTGAAGGCCTTTTTATCAATTACTCCGGACCTTTCAGCTATGATGCCGACTATAACCTGGCAAATCCCGGGGATTACCAGGGAACCACAGGAAACGAGGTGGGGCTTTATGGCGGGCTCAACCCGGCCAAGCCCACTTCCATACCGTTTGTACCGCATATCATTGAACATACAATTGCCACATCGGTAAACGAGCAGGGAGAGATTGAGGTGAGCATCTCGGTAGAGGCACAGGAAAATTGAGATCATTACATATGAGTACAACAGCCGGAATGGAGTTCATCCACGCTACAGCAACCATCCGGCGGGTAAAAGTTGATAACATCTGAACCCTTAGATATGAAGATACTGTTTACAACATTATTTATTCTGATCCCGCTCACTGCCCTGACCCAGAATGCAATTGAGAGCTACCAGTACTGGTTCAACGGTGATACCGATAATAAGATATCGGGTTTAACCGGGCTGGATCCTGGCGAGCCGGTATACTCTTTCAGCACCTCAATCGGAAGTGATCCACTGCCGGAAGGACTGCATGTTTTGAACCTTCGTTTCCGTGACACCGAAAAAAAATGGAGCCCGGTTCTGAGCCGCTTCTTTTACAAGATGCCTGCGACAGCAGCAAGTGATGCAACAATTGACCGGGTTAGCTACTGGTTTAACAGTGATTTGGCCCCGGCAACTGAAGAGGCTGTATCCGGCAGTGGCTCATTTTTGTTCAATCCTGACATCAGCGCAGAAGGATTGCCTGACGGGTTGCATGTTTTGAACCTTCGTTTCCGCGACAGCGAAAAGAAATGGAGCCCGGTCCTGAGCCGCTTCTTTTACAAGATGCCTGCAACGGCAGCAACTGATGCTACGATTAACCGGGTAAGCTACTGGTTTAACAGTGATGTGGCCTCGGCAACTGAAGAGGCTGTATCCGGCAGCGGCTCATTTTTGTTCAATCCTGACATCAGTGCAGAAGAATTGCCTGACGGGCTTCATGTTTTCAATATCCGCTTTCAGGATGCAGGCGGCAAATGGAGCAGTACCCTGAGCCGCTTTTTCTATAAGATGCCTGTGGCCGATCCGCTGGAGGAGAACCTTGTAACTGCCTACCGCTACTGGTTCAATGAGAACGATGCTGCAATGTATGGAGTTGAACTTGATCACCCTGTTAATCCCCTCCATCTGGTGGCTGATATATCGGTGCCTTATCTTGAGCCCGGAGAGCATACTTTCAGTATCCAGTTCCTGGATATGAGGGAAAAATGGAGCCCGGCGCTGACCGAAACGTTTGAGGTGGAGGATTGTTCTCCCGGATATATTGACTATCCTGCTGGCGAGGTTGAGGTGTGCGGGGGAACCGAACATATTTATACCGTAAATGCTGCTCTTAATATCACCGATATTGAATGGTCACTTACACCGGCGGAGGCCGGTACACTGGATGCCAGTGGCCCAGAGGTTTCGGTGATCTGGAACGAAGGTTTTACAAATGATGCAGAACTTGTGGTATATGGCAGCAATCCTTGCGGGGAGTCCGAAACAAGATCGCTCACTGTAACGGTAGTGTCTGATCCACATGTTACGGCTATGGATGACACTTCGGTTTGCGAAGGCGGATCGGTTTTGCTTGAAGTGCTGAGCTCTTATGGAAACCTGGAATGGAACGTTGCAGACCTGACAGTTTCACCAACTCAGGAGACGACCTACACCGTAACTGCAACAAACATCTGCGGTGTGGCAGAGGATAACGTAGTAATAGGTGTTGATACGCCTCCCTTTCTCACCGTGATGGATGATGTTGATATATGTGAAGGCGACCAGGTTGAGTTGACTGCCGAATCTGACGGCACGGTAACATGGAGCGGGGGCAGTACAATTGTTTCGCCGGTTGAAACAACGATATATACTGCCACGGCCAGTAAAGGGGCTTGCAAGGTTGAGGATGAGGTAACGGTCATTGTCAATCCCTCACCCGTACTTACCGTGATGGATGATGTTGAGATTTGTGAGGGCGAGGAGATTGAGCTTATGGCTCAATCGGAAGGCTCACTTACCTGGAGTGTTGATAATACCACGGTTTCGCCTTCAGAAACAACCACGTACCATGTTACTGCATCAAAGGATGGTTGTGAGTCTGGGCGACAGGTAACAGTAACTGTTGATTATCTTCCCACTCTCACCGTGATGAATGGTGTGACGATTTGTGAGGGCGAACAGGTTGAGCTCTCTGCCGAAACAAACGGACTGCTTTCCTGGAGCGGTGGTGAAGATGTTGTTTCTCTTGCCCAGACTGCAATTTATACCGCCACTGCATCGAACAATTGCGGGACCGTTGATGCCGATGTCACTGTCACTGTCAACCCCCTGCCTGACCTCGAAGTAATGGATGACCAGGAGATATGTGAAGGAGAGGAACTGTTGCTTGAGGCTGCATCAGACGGTGTTGTAACGTGGAGCAGTGGTTCTGAGCTGGTAGCTCCTGCTGAATCGGTCACATATACCGCTTTCGCGGAAAAGGACGGCTGTGAAGTTCATAAGGAGGTGCTGGTTACAGTCCATCCCCTCCCTGATCAGCCTGTACTTGAACAGGTGGATGAGACCCTTGTTTCAAGCTCGGAGAGTGGCAATATATGGTTCTTTAATAATAATGAGATGGGGGATGTGACCGGAAGTCAGTATTCCCCGGAAGAGAGCGGCGAATATTTTGTACGCGTGATATCAACCGAAGGGTGCATCTCTGATCCTTCAAACACTATATCATTTACAGCAAGTAATATAATAATGATAGGAATGAGTGAGATTACAGTTTATCCTAATCCCGTGCACGACCAGCTGTTTATCAGTGCGGGATCACCATATGGAGAGCCCTTCAGGATAGAGCTTCTCACGTTGGGAGGACGTGTTATTATGATGAAGAACATTACCAATGAATCTTATATAAATGTCTCCGGGCTATCACCTTCGGTATATATACTGAGGATCAGCCGGGGCGAAGAATCAAGGGTGCTTCGGATAGTTAAGGACTGATATACAGGCTTCTTCTTCATGTTCTGCGGCGACTGCTGCGGTACTTGTTACCGGCAGCAGTTGCCATTCCTTTAAATACATCATCAATATTTAATTTACCGGGGGCATTATACTTTCAGGTAAATTACTATTTTAGTCTCCGAAGAAATTCCACATCCCGTTGCCCGATATATGGCCAGATCGTCTGTCATAAAAGCCCTTGTTACCTCAGGACTGGTGTTACTTTGCGTAACCAGTGCGGGGGGGCAGGAGAATATAACTGACCTGTATACACGTTTCTACAATATCAGGGAAACTGGACAGGCGACCGAACCGGGAGTAAATGCTCTTTACCAGGATCAGCACGGTTTCGTATGGGTGGGGACCGATGACGGGTTGCTTCGCTACGACGGACATGAATTTTTTGCCTACCATCCTGTTCCCGGTGATTCTCTTTCTATTTCTTCAGGGGTCATCAACACAATTTCAGGAGATAATGATGGTGGTATGTGGGTTGGTACTGATAACGGACTTAACTGGTACGATCGTGCAAATGACCGGTTTGAGCGGTATATGTTCGATCCGGCCGATCAGGGATCGATCAGGCACAATCATATCAGGAAACTCTTCCCCGAAAGGGAAGGCTTGATCCTGGTTGAAACCCTTGATGGTACACTTACAATATTTGACAGGAACGGGAACAGGACGCGACACTTCAGCCACGATCCGGTAAGACAGCCCTATTACAGGTATCATGCACTTTACCAGGATGACCAGGGTTATATATGGTTCGGGGGACGGGCACTTGGATTGCACAGGCTTGATCCGGTAACCGGCAATATTGTTTATTTTCCGGCAGATCCTCAGCGCAGCGACAGGAAACGGGAGAACGATATCTCGCTGGTGCATGTTGGCGACGACGGGCAATGGTACGTGGCAGGACTTGACGGGTTATACAAGTTTTTTCCGGAAAGTGGAGACTTTGAGAGGATCCTTGGAACTACCTCTTACTTTGCTGTGAATGATCCTGAAGGAAATGTATGGGTGGGCACAGGCAACGGACTTGTTAAGATTGACAGCGGCAGGCTTACTCATTTCCGGCATAACCGTGATATCTCCTGGTCGATCGCAAGCAACAGGGTGAATGTGGTGAATGCAGACAGGGACGGTAATATCTGGGCGGGTACCGACAGCGGATTATCTTTTTTGAGCTACAGAGACAGGAGTTTCAGGAATTATACCGGCATAACCGGTGAGCCTGGGTCGATGTCATCCGGTAATATTACTGCTCTGCTTGAGGATACATCCGGAAGATTGTGGGTGGGGACTCGCGACGGCGGACTAAACCGGTGGGACGAGGAAAGCGGGAATTTTACCAGGTTTTCTGTTTCCGGCGGACAACTGGCTGCCGATTATGTGTCCACTCTTTATGAAGATGCCCGGGGTGATATCTGGATCGGCCTGTGGGCCGGGATGGGGTTTAACAGGTATGATCCCAAATCCGGGAGCTTTTCGGGGTATGCCATTGATCCGGACAGCAGGATGAGGGACTGGTACAATGATTTTTATGAAGATCCGGATGGCAATTTCTGGCTCGGTGTATGGGGATCGAGGGGACTGATGGGGTTTGACCGGGAAACAGGGATCATAAGTGAAAACTCTTTTATTGGAGGTCACATTCCTAATTCCCATGCGTTCAGAAGTGCAATCCTATCGGGGAATTACATATTTGTGGCTGATCAGACCTCCAGGATGGTATCCCGTTACGATATGCAAACCGGGAGCTATATGACGGCAGTCAGGATAGGTCATCCCGTACCTCCCAACCAGGCTGAAAGGTTTAAAGTGGTGTTCGCCGAAGGGGCAGGGTTGATCCATTATCTTGAGCCGGCCGGGGAAGGGCGGTTTTTAGCGGCATCAGACAATATGATCTATATGATGGATCACAACCTTAGGATTGTCGCGGATGCTCCTTCTGATACTATCTTAGCCATGAGCTATTGTTATGATAAGGATGAAGTTTCAGTTCTTCATCCCTCAGGGATTTCTGTATATGATGGTGACCTTAGAGTGGCCGGCTCTTACGGGCCTGGCACACGATCATCCGGGGCCGGTGATTCTGATTCTATAACCGTCAAATACGATGACGGTTCGTCCTTTTCATTTTATACAGGAACCGGACTGCATTACGTTGACGGTTTGCGATGCCTTTCGGATGTGCGCCTCTCTTTAATATCTTTTGTGGTACCAATGGATGATGGAGACCTGCTTGTTGCCTCAGGTACAGAGCTATTGAAGGTTAATTGCCGAAATGGTGCTGTTGAGGTTATTAACCGGCCCGACTGCCGGTCGCTTACTTCCCACCTGATTACTGCCATCGCGGGCGGGAAGGACGGTACCATGTGGGTGGGGACATCGGACGGGGGACTGAACCGGATGTCGGCTTGCAGGGATAGTGCCACCCATTTTACAACGGCCGGAGTTCACGGGGCTGGTTTCAAAGGTAATTATTCCGGGCTTACAGGTAATTTTGCAAATGGCCAGTCCACTAACCCGGCGGATGATCAGCGCAAGAATAACACGGACATTTCGAATGATGACCCGTTTGCCGGCAAAACCGATAAAATTGATGACCGTCTACCTGACAATGCAATCACAAGCCTCTATTTTGACGCTGACAGTAATCTTTGGGTAGGTACGGCATCAGGTCTTGCAGTTATCGACAGGATCACAGGAACTGTTGAACAGGTGGGAGCGGAGTGGCCGGTTGGCGGTATTGCGTTCACAATTAGTGATGATGATGGGGTTTTGTGGGTAGGAACAGACCGGGGCCTCATACGGTACCGGCATGACAGGGATGATTGGAGGCTTTATACCCAGTCTGACGGACTGCCCTCTACTGTATTTAACCGTGCTGCAGTGAAAAGGGGAGATGGCACGCTTGCATTCGGAACAAGCGCAGGCATGACCATTATTGACCCGGAAGATTTTACCGGTGAAGCCGGG
>PXAP01000114.1 GCA_003567115.1 Bacteroidota bacterium | reverse complement strand
ATACTCTTCCCTGCCGTCAACAATCAGGGCGGCGTAGTATACAGATGTATCGGGCAGCAGATAATTGTATTTTCTGAAACGAATAATTTCCATGGCAGCTTCATTATCTCCCAGGGAAGAAGCTATATCCGTAAATGAAACCCTCTCCCGGGTATAACCCTCACGGAAAGCATCAGAAAATCTTGAAAGTTCCCTCTCCTGACGGTTGGCTTCATTTTCAAGTGAATCAATATTGATCTCATCCCCAATTAATTCATCCCGGGACAATGTATAGAGATATGACAGGTATTCTTTAATATCCAGCCAGTTCTGGAATTTTTCAATCAGCTCACTATCCCCGCTTTGAAGGATCTGATTCCTGACCCTTGTTGTTTCACTAAGCAGCAATGCTTTAACGGCAATATGATAATCATACATATCACCGGCAATTCCTTCAATATGCTCTTCAGCTTCCATCGCAAATGAGTTGAAACGGATAAAGCCGGGTTGTATCCTGGACCAGAACCGGGCCTTTTCCGTTTCGCTCATGGCCGGAAAATGGGTGTCTACCTGGTAAAGATATTTCTCCATAACATCCCTGAAAATCTGATATGCATCCTGATAATCCCCGTCATACCATCTCAGTACTGCCATGCGTTCGAGTGAGCTTATGTAATTGGGATGATTGTCGTCGAGCATTTCCCTCTCCGTGCTTATAGCCTCCTCAAGAAGAGGAAGTGCTGCTGACGTATCACCTTTAAGGATGTAGAAACCTGCCAGTTCAGAGGCGGTTGCTGCATAATGGGGATTATCACTGCCAAAGCGTCTTCTGTATATATCGAGGGCGCTTTTCAGGTTTTCCTCAACCTTTTCAAATTCACCGGTAGCCTGATACAGGGATGCAATATTCCTTAACATAACGGCATAGTCCGGATGCCTGGCACCAAGTCTGCGTCGTTTGGCAGCTATAGCATCAAGATAAATATTTTCTGCCTTGTCATATTCTTCCAGCAACTGGTAAAGAAGTGCAAGATTGACTTTCATCCTCAGAAAGTTTGCCGACCGTTCTCCAAGCTGCCCGGAAGCCAAATCAATTGCTTCAGTGAGCAGCTCCTCAGCTTCCCTGTAACGACCGGTTACCTGGAAAAATATGGCCTGGTTGTTTAAAACTATGGAATATGGCACAGAGTTATCGCCCAGATATTCCCGTATATTACCAACAGCCTGATCGAACAGATCCCGGGCCTCTGCATACCGCCCCATATCCTTGTACAGGACAGCAAGGTTATTATAGGAGGAACCAAGGGTACCTTCATCGCGAACAATTGATAAGCGCATCTCCATAGCTTCAAGAGTATTCTTTTCGGCGAGGGTATACCGACCGGAAGCATGGTAAAGAAGACCAAGATTACTGATCACATTGGCAGACTCCTTGGAATTATTCATGTTGTTGTTCCTGTATATCTGAAGGGCAGAGTTAAAGGCAAGCTCAGCTGACCTGAACCTTCCCGAGGCATAAAGCATCTCTCCCGTCTGGTTAAGATCTCCTGCCTTATCAACCGGGGACCTGTCCATGTAGCTTTCCGGAGTAAGTATATAAAGCAATCCTCGCTCCAGCTTCCTGTATCTTTCCTCCGATTCGAACATACCCGAATTATCCCTGAAAGAAACAGCATAGTTAAATTCGGTTTGATCATATTCTTCCTGCGATTTTTTCAATCTGTCAATGGCTTCATCTTTAAGCATATCAACCGCTTTATCCTTACCTGCATCAATAAGCTGACGAAGAATCTGGGCATTGGCAACAGGCAAATTGCCGGCAATAAAAAGTACCGATAAAAGCAGAGCTTTTGTTATCAAAAATTTTAAATAACAGAGGTTTGCCCCGAATATTAAACCGGTTTTTTTGTAAAGCCGTTCCCGGGAATTTATCAGTAGATTCATTATTGCATTTTTTTATTTATCCTTTGGTTATTAAATTTACCTGTATATGGATCCATAAAAACTATTTGGACAAATCAGGATTTTATCTGCAAAGACAAGATAATTAACAATTAATAATAAAACTAATAATTGAACATCAATTTTACATCAGGGTAATATTGCTAAAAGTAATTTTATCAGCATGAAAAATGACATTCCGGAAAAAACGGGCAATTATGCTCCGGCTGATCTTATAAAACCGCCCGTTTATGATCCCGCAGATAATTACCATGTATTCAAAGCCGGGATGAACTACCGTTTTGCAGCAAAAAAAATTGATTCGTGGAGGGGAATTATAGTGGAAGACAGCTATTCTACGGCAATAGCTTTTTATTCCTGGCTGAAAAAACAAATAAACAGGGAACATCCGGTTACCGACTATTTTACCTCACGAAATACTAAGAATATTATTAATAAAAAAACAAACAAAATCCTTGTAAGAGTACGTAACTACCGGTTAGACCTGAAAAAGGCTCCCCTGATCCCATGGCTGAGAGAATTTTATCCGGGCAAAACGGAGTTTTTAATCTCACTGCCTGATATTCTCGGGATGAACGGTTCATGGCAATGGTATAAAAAAGGGATCCGTTATCCTGTCCTCGAACAAAGCATTCACCCGTTCTACGGGGTATATTTCCCAAACCGCACCACCCACCTAACCATGTTTGACCACTGGTTGCAACAAAATAAAGAGAGATTCAGTACAGCAACCGATATCGGAACAGGATGCGGAATCCTGAGCTTCATCCTGGCCAAACACGGCATAGGGAATATCCATGCAACCGATATAAATCCAAATGCCGTTTACAGTACATCGGCAGAAGCTGACCGGTTCGGTCTGTACCGGAGCATGAGGGTAGAACAGGCTTCGCTGTTCGGCTCACAAAATAAAGTCCCGGGTCTTGCAGTATTCAATCCGCCCTGGATCCCCGGTAAGTGTATGGGTATATTGGACAGGGGGGTATATTATGAAAAGGGTTTTTTTGAAAATTTCTTCTATCAGGCAAATAAAATAATGAGTCCCGGAAGCACTCTTGTTATTATATTTTCAAGTTTTGCTATCGAAGCCGGTATTACCGGCCATAATCCGGTTGAAAAAGCAATATGTAATAATAAAGCCTGGATCCCGGAAGAAAAGCTTACCCGGCAGGCAGCCGAAAAAGCCGTTAATCCTTCGGGAAACTGGATAAGCAAAGTACGGGCAAAAGAAAAGATCGAACTCTGGATAATAAATAAGGCCTGAACCAAAAGCTGAAATGTGAGAAATATAATTAACTGTTGAACAGCAATTTATTCCTGGAGATAGGTGAGCAATACTTCAGCAACATCCCGGTTGTTTTTCAGATGCGGCACTTTATTCTGCCCGCCGAGCTTGCCTATCGAATTCATGTAATTTGCAAAACTGTTCTCCGGCATCACTTTTATTATAAGCGGCTGAATAATTTTACCCTTTACCAGATCATTGTAATAGGAGTTTTTTTTGCACATAAGCGAGTCCAGTACCTGTCTGAATTCATCTATCGAAGAAGGGTGTTTTGAAAATTCAATAAACCACTCATGGCAGGACTTACCATCAGGATTATCCACCAGGGGGGCAACAGTGAATTCATTTATCCTCGCCCCTGTTTTCCTGCTTGCTTCATCCAGAGCCGATTCAGCTTCCTCAACAATTACGTGTTCTCCGAAAGCAGATATATACTGGCTGACACGCCCGGTAACAATTATACGATAAGGATCTTTTGATATAAACCTGACGGTATCGCCGATATTATAGCCCCACATACCGGCATTGGTATTGAGGATCATCAGGTAATTCACACCGGTCTTTACACCGGCAAGAGGTATTCTGTCAGTGCTTCCTTTATGAAAATCATCGAGTGGTATAAATTCGTAAAATATCCCTGAATCCGGAATCATAAGAAGTCCCTCTCCGGGAAACTGATCCTGAAAAGCAATAAAACCTTCAGATGCAGGAAATATTTCCAGTGTATCGACATCACCTCCTATCAGTTTTCTGAACTTCTGTTCATATGGTTTAAAATTCACCCCGCCGTATATAAATATACGGAATCCCGGGAAAAGGTCAATTATCGATGACTTGCCCGAACGCTCCAGCAATTTTTCAAAATACATTTCCACCCATGGCGGAATGCCGCTTATCAGGCTCATATTCCTGTCGATCGTTTCATCAACAACAGCATCGAGCTTTGTTTCCCAGTCTTTTATGCAGTTAGTCTCCCATGAGGGGAGTTGATTTCGCTGAAGGTAATTGGGAACGTGATGGTTGACGATACCGGATAAACGTCCTGCCGGAATACCGTTTTCCTCTCCCAGTTCCGGGCTTCCGGAAAGAAATATATATTTACCGTCAAGAAAACCGGTTTTACCCGTAACGCTGATGTAATTGAGCAGTGCAAGCCTGGTTGATTCGATATGGTTGGGCATGGAATCTTTTGTAATTGGAATATATTTGCCCCCCGAGGTTGTTCCTGCGGTAATTGCAAAATACAAAGGTTTGCCCGGCCACAAAACATCTTCTTCCCCAAGCCTGGCACGTCCGATATAATCTCTGACAGCTTCATAATCTCTTACCGGCACATTCTTTTTGAAACTTTCGTAAGAGTTGATCTCACCAAAGGAATGGTCACGGCCAAAAGAGGTGTTCCTTCCTTTTTTCAGCAGTTGCCTGAAAATTTTCTCCTGCATTTCAACAGAATTTTCCGACCAGGACCGGATCCGTTTTTTATACAGTCCTGCTGCCATTTTTGCACAAAAACTTAATACACTCATGGAATTTGATTAATATTAATTTGACGAGACATCATACTCACCATACCTTGATTCTGTAATAATCCTGATCAGCTCCCTGTATACGGCAATCCCCTGTTCGAGCGCATCGATGGGCAGTCTTTCATCCACACCATGAATGGTTTCAAGCAGCTCAACCGGGATAAAAACAGGCAGTATCCCGTAAGTGGGTATGCCGTGTCTCCTGAAATAATTATTATCATTGGAGGCCGGGGCCAGAATTGGAAGCACTCCTGCACCGGCATATACAATTTCCAGGGCCTCTTTCATGTAATAATAAAAATCATCTGCCTCCGTCGGAAGTGTTTTTTCTCTCTCATGGATGATCCTGATGTTTATATCTTCATTATCCAGCAAGTTTCTGATCTCTTCAATGAACTCCTCCGTACCGGTTTCAGGAAGCAACCGGCAATCCAGAACGGCGGTAATTTCCTGGGGGATCTGGTTGGGCGGGCCAGCAGGAGTATTAACAGATGTAACAGTTACGGTGTTGGTGATCAATGAATATACAATTTCCTCGCGTTTCATGGCAGGTATCACCAGAGGCCTGAACAGCCAGATATTCCTAAGGGCCAGTCCCCTGAGTCCGCCTTCGATCCTGCCCAGTTCATAGAACATATTTCTTGTAGTTTCGGAAAACGTGACCCTTCCATTTCTTTCAAGCAACCTGTTGAGCGCATGGGTCTTTTCTTTCACAACATAGTCGGGCGGAGGCACTGCGCCATGCCCTGATGTAAGGGATCTCAGGGTCAGCTCAAGCCAGAGACTGCGTTTGAAGGCTACTGAAACCCCAAAAAGTTTCCTGTCAGGCTCCCTTTTCAATATCCCGGGAATTCCGGATCCCCCCTCACCATAAACCACAACGGGATTAAGGTGCTCCATAAATTCATCAGTAACGATTTTGGCACCGGTGTATCCTCCTGTCTCCTCTCCGGAAACTGAAAGCATGGTAATGTTGAACGGCAGATCGACCCCGGCAGCCAGCTCAATGAACTCCTTAATGGCGAGTAACTGCATTATTCCCATCCCCTTGTTGTCAATTGCCCCCCTGCCCCACACCTTGCCATCTGCGATAGTCCCCGAAAAAGGAGGATAAGTATATTCCTCGTCATGGGTGGCCGGGACTACGTCTATATGATTCAGAAATACTATGTTGGGTTTTTTCCGGTCGAGCGGATACAGAGAAGCAGTAAAGTTGAAGGTATCGGGTGCACTGGTCAGAACCTCAACGTGTAACCCTTTCTGCCTGGCTACGGTTGAAAAGAACAGTCCCGCCACTCTTTCATTACCGGTTACGGAAGCATGTTTTACATAACGGCTGAGCAGCCTGGCCGGGTAATCAATGGAGTCATTCTCATAATAATCTGCAAAAGAATGATTAAATAATGAAAAAAAACATACCAGTACTATAAACAAACGAAATCGCAGCATAATTAAATTAATTACAACCTTTTTATCAAACTTCTTAACCGGCAAGCTCAACCGGCACCTTCCGGGCAGGTGGCTTATAGTTAACCGGAAATCAAGGGATTTAATGGTATACAAACCTTAAAATCCTGATTTCACCAATCTGTTATTTATGGTGCATACCTTTGAACATGCATTAGCCGCTAACCATGATTAATCGATTCTTAATTGCATCAACTTGTTTTGTCCGGGTAAAATATACTGACCTGCAAGTGTTAAATAATTAACAGCTAAACATCAATGTTGGCATATTTTGCATGCTTTTCAATAAATTCCCTTCTCGGGGGTACTTCATCCCCCATAAGCATTGCGAATATCCGGTCAGCTTCTGCGGCATTTTCAATGGTTACCTGTCTCAGTTTCCTGGATTCGGGATTCATGGTTGTTTCCCAGAGCTGTTCGGCATTCATCTCTCCAAGACCTTTATAACGCTGTATATGTATGCCGCTTTCCGAACCCTTTCCCAGTTCAAGCACAGCTTCTTTGCGTTCTTCTTCGGACCAGCAATATTTTTCCTGTTTCCCTTTCCTTATAAGATAAAGGGGCGGAGTTGCAATATAGAGGTGGCCATTCTTGATAAGCTCAAGCATATGCCTGAAAAAGAAGGTCATAATAAGGGTGGATATGTGACTTCCGTCCACATCGGCATCAGTCATAATTATCACTTTATAATATCTCAATTTTTCAAGGTTAAGCTCCTTCGAGTCTTCATCAGTTCCAATAGTTACTCCCAGGGCGGTAAAAATATTCTTTATCTCTTCATTGTCAAATATTTTGTGAGGCATTGCTTTTTGAACATTCAGTATTTTTCCCCGTAAGGGCAGTATAGCCTGAAAATTCCTGTCCCTTCCCTGCTTGGCTGTACCACCAGCAGAATCACCCTCAACAAGAAAAATTTCACATATGGCCGGGTCGCGTTCCGAACAATCAGCCAGCTTACCCGGCAACCCCGATCCGGAAAGAACATTTTTGCGCTGCACCAGCTCCCGTGCCTTCCTTGCCGCATGCCTGGCCGTTGCAGCCAGCACAACCTTCTGAACAATGCTTTTTGCATCCTTTGGATTCTCTTCAAGATAGTTGGAAAGGACGGAACTGACTGCCTGATCTACAGCACCCATTACCTCAGAATTACCCAGTTTGGTCTTGGTCTGTCCTTCAAACTGGGGTTCCTGTACCTTGATGGAAACAATGGCCGTTAGCCCCTCCCTGAAATCATCTCCGCTGATATCAAACTTTAACTTACTCAGCATTCCGGATTTTTCTGCATAATTTTTAAGTGTACGGGTAAGTCCCCGTCTGAATCCTGCCAGATGGGTGCCTCCTTCTATAGTGTTGATATTGTTTACATATGAATGTATACTCTCAGAGAAAGATGTGTTGTACTGCAGGGCTATTTCCACGGGAATCTCATTCCTTTCGGTTTCTATATATATCAGATCGTCAATTATGCTATCCCTGGTAACATCAAGAAATTTCACAAATTCCTTCAACCCCTCTTCAGAATAGAATGTTTCATGACGGTAGGATGTATTGGCCGTATCATTGTTATTTCCGTTACCATTTTCCTCCACATCCCTCCTGTCTGTTATACTGAGCCTGATACCCTTATTAAGAAAAGCAAGTTCCCGAAGACGGGACGAAAGTATATCGTAATGAAAATCGGTAGTTGAGAAAATGCTTTTATCAGGATAAAAAGTAATTATTGTACCCGTTTTTTCGGTTAAGCCGATCTCCTTCACCTCAGACAAAGGTTTGCCTTCAGAGTATTCCTGGACATATACTTTCCCCTTCCGGTGAACCTCGGCAATAAGTTTGGAGGAAAGAGCATTGACACATGAAACCCCGACACCATGAAGCCCGCCGGAAACCTTGTACGACTCCTTGTCAAATTTTCCCCCGGCATGCAATACCGTCATCACCACTTCAAGAGCGGATTTTTTTTCTTTCTCATGATAATCAACAGGTATTCCCCTTCCGTCATCTGTCACTGCTATTGACCCGTCCTCATTGATCACCAGATCAATATTTCTGCAATAGCCAACCATGGCCTCATCAATTGAATTGTCAATAACTTCGTATACCAGATGATGCAACCCTTTAACCCCGACATCACCAATAAACATAGCCGGACGTTTACGCACTGCTTCAAGCCCTTCCAGAACCTGTATACTGTCTGCCAGATATTCTCTTTTTTTTATTTCCTCAGAATCAATTTGCATATATATATTATTACATTAATTTCACAATATTGCATTATCTATTATTTCAAAAATTACCGCCGATTTTTGAAATTTAACAAATATACTAAAAATATGGCATTTATGAGCAGAATCCCATAACCCGCAAGCCCCTTTTTTCAACAATTAACAAACAAGGCATCAGGCTGTCTTACAGGCATCTAAAGCGAGTATGTGAAGCCGGCCTTTACAGAAAAGCCCTGAACCGGATAGTTATTCCATTTATAATATTTTGCATTACTCAGATTATTGAAACGCAGAAAACCTGAAAGTATATTGCTATACCTGTATTCCAGTCCGATATTATAATCTGTTATTCCCTCCATTTCAAATATTTCTCCATCATTACCGTAAGATTTTGCATAGCGGCTTCCTAAATAGAAAACATCTGCATTAAGCAATATTTTATCGCCCAGGTTATAATTTGCGGAAAATCTCATATCAAGGACAGGTCTGTGCCAGGGATGTTCCTGCAATTTCATGCTGTAACTGTTATAATTGACTCTGGCCAGCAAATTCAGCCTGTCGGAAATATCAGCCCCGATTTCTCCGAAGTAATTAAGCAGTTCAACATCATCGTAGACAACTGAAAACTGATTCCCTATCAGTCCAACACTATCATTGACAAAGAAATGCATGTCATCAATAACTGCATAGGAAACCTTGAAATTAAATGAAACATCGCGTGTAAAATTGCCCTTGATCCCGGTATGAAGATCCATACTTCGGTTGGAGTTCCTTACGTACAAGCCGGGAACAATGAATGAATTCTCAGAAGCAACTCTTCTGTAGTGATTCATATTAAGATTCCCGTCTACCCCGACATATGGAATAACATAATTACGTATTATGCTGAACTCAAGGCTTGCCCGGGGATGAAAATATATTTTGGACTCTTCGCCAAACTGATCATAGTATGAATGAAATCCTGCAAATACCTCCCATTCATCATCAGCTTTCCTGAACCAGGGACTGAATTTTACCACCAGGTTGGAGGTATCAGGAGAAAAGGTATGGCCATAATAGTCGGCCGTTATTTCAGCTCCAATCTCCTGGGTCCTTATAAACCTGTCAAAAGTCGACCCGAACTCCAGTCCGTGCTCCACCACATCGAATCTGTCCTGAAAATAACTATAGTCCAGCGATATATCATAGTTCAGAAAGTTATTATCCGTATTTGTGGATTTAAAGCGCATACCTGCACTGGCAAGCATGAACTGCTGTCTTATATCATCCTTCTCCGGCAAGGTATCAATTCTCGTATCATAACCGTAATAATGAAACTCGTCCGACTGCAGTCCCGCCTCTGCAGAAAGCTGGTTCCGCCGGCCCATACGTTTTCCGTAAAAGAGTACCTCATTATCAGAAAACTGCGAAAAAGCCTCTTCCTCATTATCCAGTTTCAAGCTACCCCGTGAAGAAAGATGCCTGAGAAACAAGCCCCCCGAATACTGGTTGTGCCGGAGATTGTTTATGCTTAACTCACCATATGGAGTAATATAGCTTCCAAGTCCGAGCCTGAGATAACTGCCGCGCAGCCTTGAAACCGGACCGGCTGTCATACGGGCGGGAGTTATGGGCTCAACCTCATAATCCGATGAAAGGGGAGTCGGCAATATGGAATAACTGAAGACCGGTGTGACACTTATCGTGTCATCCAGTGATGGAAGTAAATTTATCTTGGATGCATCGGCTACGGAGGGTTCAAATGTTCTTACAACTATAACCTCCTTACCAATATCTTCCTGCTGCGAAAATAAACTGGAAGAGAAAGATAAAAACACTGCTCCTGACAATATTATCAGCCACTTATATTTTACATTATTTAATAAACCCTTCATTTCCCGAAATTCTGATTATACCTGTTTATTGATAATTGAACCTTATTTCAAGTGTATCGTCTTCTGTATCCTGCTTTATATCTTCATTTCTTTCAATATCATGCAGCCTGTTTCGCGCATCAGCCAGGATACCGTCGTCTGAAACATCGTAATTATCCAGAATACTCTGTAAAGTATGCCTTGCCTGAAAATCATCACCTAATTCAAGATAGATATCTGCCAGAAGAATAAATGATTTTGCCATCCAGTACTGGTGAGGTGTGTTCATGGCAACAATATCATATATTTCCTGCTCGGACTGTTCATATTTACCCTGCAAAAAGTATATCTCCGCTATCCTGTATTTGGATTCTGCACCTTCGCGGCTGGTCACCTCCTCTGCCACCATCCTGAACTCATTCATGGCCTGGTCAAGCTGATCCATGGCCAAATATGCTTTGCCCATACTGAAGTGAGCCTCACGCTTAAGTTCCCCGGGCAGATTATCGGTTGTCAGTAAACCGGAAGCTGCATTTATAACTGCCTCATGATTATCCAGTATCCTGTTGCACCGCATCTGCCCTTTTCTGGATACAAGCAGGTTGGAACCGGTTTCCGCAATACGTTCAAGTTCCTCATAATTCTCAAGAGCATCCTCATAATTACCAAGATCATAGTTGATTGATGAAGCGCTGACAAGTGCCTGTTCAGTGAATGTATTCCTGAACATTCCAATTATAAAATTATAGGATGCAAGCGCTTCCTGGTATTCATTCAGTCTTTGATGACAATCGGCCTTATAGAAATGGGCATTCAGTATAAAACTTCCGTTTCTGAACCGTTCAATATATTTTGAAAAATTTTCGGTTGCCTGCCTGCAGTTACCTGCCATATACAAATTTTCTGCAGCAATATAGGTCAGCGAATCCTGTTCTGAAATGGTGACACTGGCAAAGTCGCCCAGCGTTCTGGTATAAGCCACATACGAATCTACATCGTTCATATCAAGGTATATATTACGAAGACCTGCAAGTGCAGACCGGGATTCAGGTGTCCCGGGGTAATTTTCAGCCACCTGTTTGTAATAAGAAATGGCATCTTCATTTCGGTTTCTGTTGTAATCTATCAGACCCAGCTGCAGAAGAGCCGAACTTACATAAGTGCTTGTGGGATATTCATCAACTACTTTTTGATAATAAGGTATCGCCCTTTCAGGAGAACGAACTGCCATATAGGAATTACCCGTTTCAAACAAGGCCTCCGTCCGGTAAGTAGAGCTGGGATGCTCCTTAAGTAATTGATCGAGCATACTTATCTTATCATTTATACGATTCATCAGTCCGGATGCGATAGCTTTCTGAAACAGGGCATAATCCCTGTTTGACATAGCATTGGATATTGACCGGTCATAATATTCAATGGCATTCTGATACCGGGTCATAATGAAATATGAATCACCAAGCCTGTTTAATGCATCCCCGGTCATTCTGGTTTTTGATTCCCCTGTAATATTCAGGTATCTTCTGAACCAGGAAACAGCGTTTGTAAAATCCTTATTCTTAAAGTATGCATAACCCATATTGTAATGAGCAATGTTATATTCATCCAGCTCAAATGCCCCCGGGGATAGCAGAAAACGGTCATAGTTCCTCACAGCCTCATCAAAACGGTTTAGCCGGAACTGAGCCTCCCCCTTCCAGTAGTAAGTCTGCGCGGCAATCTCAGGATTGAACTGAGCATTCTGAAGCGATACATCGAACATCTTAACAGCATCTTCAAAACGCAGATTACTGTATAATTCCAGACCGCGGAAATAGGCTACCCGCTGATGGGCTCTTCTTATATCACTGGTCGGTTCACTGATCTTTTCAATTGAGCTAAGTGCCTCACGGTAATTACGGGTATTCATATAGGCCATTACCAGGTAATTATATGCTTCATCAATTCGCCTGGAGTCCGGGAACAACTCAATAAAGTTGTTAAATCCGTTTATGGCCTCATTAAACGGTGAATATGCAATATCAAAGGTAAGCAGCGAGTAATTAAACAGGGCATCTTCCTGGATTGTTTTGTCAAAATCAACCCTTGAAGCAGCAGAAAAAGCCATTCGGGCCTTTTGTTTATCGCCTTTTTTTATGTAACAATCAGCAAGGTGATAATTGGTATTCTGGCTTAAAAGGTCATTGCTTCCCCCTACTCTCTCAAACATAGCCATCGCCTCTTCATATCTTTGCGTCTGGTAATAACAATATCCGAGCTGATAACGGTCCTCGCGTGAAATATTACCGGTATTATCCATATACATCTCCAGGTAATGTATCGCATCCTGGTATTGCCTCCTGCGGTAATATGACTCTCCTATTATCCTGGAAATCTCAGGCACACGCCTTGAAACAGCAACTTCAAGCAAGTCAGGGCCATTGGCTATTACATCGTCATACCGTCTCTGCTTGTAGTATATCTGTATTATATAATAAGGTACCAGTCCGGCAAAAGATTCATCATCACGAAGACTCAGAAATCCCTGCAGGGCAGTTTCAAAATTGTTATGGGTATAAGCTATATGTGAGTAATAGTAAGTTGCCGGAGCTGCATAGGGCGAATCCCAGTCCCTTATCACAAAAAAAGCCCGGGAAGCCCTTTCTAATTCATTTCTCATGAAATACCCGTAACCAAGCATAAAAAAATACTCATCCCTCACATCCTCCTTCAGATACTCATGCCTTGTTGCCTCGAGCCATTCGGCAGATCTCCTGTAATTACCCTGTCTGTAATAAAGGCGCCCAAGATCAAAATGCGCATCATTAAGATGGATGCTCTCGGGATTGTTGTTCACGAACTTTAACATCAGGTATTCTGCATCATCATTAAAAAGCTCAACAGCACAAAGTGCCATATAATATTCTGCATTGGCTTTAAGAAGAGTATTAAATCCTTCGTATTCTTCGATGGCACGCTGAAAATGTTTTTGGGCAGCACCGTATTTTTCCTTATTTAAAAGATCCATTGCCCGTGTATAGGATAAGTCATCATTGTCATAAATCATAGATCTTTGTCCGCTGACAGACTGGAATGAGATCAGGAAAGACAAAACTGCCAATAAATGGATTCCGGCAATACGGTTCATAATAGTATTTGAATTGATTAAAGCCAAAATTAAATCAGGTTAAAAATAAATATAAATTAGATTACATCCCGGTTTAAAGAGCACTTTTTATACATGATATCATTTAAAAAGTATACTCAATAATGAATAACTGATATTTTAACCGTTTATTCTGCTTTTACTCCCAAAAAAAATCTCTATTTTAGCAGCCGTAAGAAAATCCGGGCAATGGAGTTATCAATAATTCGGTTAAACCATAAGAAAATCCGGGCAATGAGGGTGTCAATAAATCACTTAACCCGTGAGAAAATCCGGGCAATGAGGGGTATCAACAAATCAAATGTTAACCATTCAGATTTTTCCCCGGTACCGGTTTAACCACATTTTAAAGACAGATATAAAAATTAAAATTTCTTTATAATTATCTATTAATGTCTCTTGATATTATCATAG
Organism: Bacteroidota bacterium; assembly: GCA_003567115.1. Taxonomy (GTDB): domain Bacteria; phylum Bacteroidota; class Bacteroidia; order Bacteroidales; family PUMT01; genus PXAP01. The sequence goes on along the minus strand of PXAP01000114.1, from coordinate 3,267 downwards.
ATATAAACAAGGTAAATATTTTTCAGGATGATAACCTTATCCTCTCCGATGTCTCATTCAGCATAATCAAAGGGGAGTTTGTCTATATCATCGGCAAGGTTGGAAGCGGCAAAACAAGCATAATAAAAACCATCAATGCCGAACTTCCTTTGAGCTCGGGCCATGCACTGGTTGCCGGTTACGACCTGGCTAAGATTAAAAAAAAGCAGGTTCCGTTTTTAAGAAGAAAACTTGGTATCGTATTCCAGGATTTTCAATTGCTAAGTGACCGTAACATTTACGATAACCTTTCATTTGTTCTCCGCTCCACGGGCTGGAAAAACAAAAAGGAGATCAATGACCGCATTGTTGAAGTACTGGAAAGAGTTGACCTTAATTACAAAGGCTACAAGATGCCTCACCAGCTTTCAGGTGGTGAACAGCAAAGAGTTGTAATTGCAAGGGCCCTTCTTAATAATCCCCATATAATTCTCGCAGATGAACCCACCGGAAATCTTGATCCTGAAACTTCTGAAGATATACTGCAATTACTTCTCGAAATAAGCAGCAGCGGCAGGGCGGTCATTATGGCAACACACAACTACACCCTGCTCAAAAAGTTCCCGGCCCGCACCATTAAATGCGAAAAAGGCAAAGCAGTTGAAGTTGACCAGTCTGCCGAAATTGATTTCAGCACCCTGATGAGCTGAATTTTATTGATAGGGTGTCCGAACACCGTAGCAGCTATGGTAATAACAGCAAAAGATCACCCTGATGAGCTGAATTTTATTGAGAGGGTGCCAGAGCAGTTTCAGGTTGACTTGGATAAAGTTGAGCAGGGATACCCAGATGAGCTAAATTTTATTGAAGGGATACCAGAGCCTGTTTATCCTGACTCTCGGATAAACAGCCTTTTCTGCACCAAACCCCCTGTAAAAACGGGCTACTCCCGGATCCATTGATCCGTTGAAATCAAACAACATACCGGTTCCCGCATACTGCCTGATAAAACTGTCTATCAACAGAAACATTGCCCCGTAGTTTCTCCCTTCAGGAGTGTTGGCAGAAAAATAAAATACATAACGGTCAAAATCCTTTAAAAGGCATGCCGCAGCAATCAGTCTGCCCCCGGGTGAACGGGCAATTCTTATCTGAATAAAGCCATCGGACAACCCTCTCTCCAGCAGAGACTTCAACCTTTTATAATTAATCCTGCGTATATTGGGATAAAGTCTGCCCCTGTTCCCGGCAAACAGCTTTACAATATCACCAGGTTCATAATATGGCAGGAGTTCGGTATTCAGTCGCCGGGCCTTATTTATGTTTCGTCTGGTGCCGGTACTGTATTTTCCGGCTAATGTGTCATAGGGCTTGTCGAGTTTGAGCAGATAATTATACATCTGTTCATATTCTCCTTTTTTTCGATCATTTGAAACACCCCTGTTTTGCTTAAAAGCATCCGGATGAAAGTTACCTCCGGGATGTTTTATTTTATCAGGCTGATACCCGGCAAAATTAAAATTATTCATCTCATTCAATGCTATATCGGCAAAACAAAATGCTCCGGACAGCTTTTCAATAAACAGCGGGATGGTACTGAAACAGGAATCTTTTAGAAAAAAGCAGCCCAGCTGCTGCACAAAAATCGGCTGAAACAGATATGAGATACCATACTTCCGGTTCCTGGCAAGAGGCATAAAAGCCTGTCCGTTACCTATCACCAGCGCCTCCCATCGGGGAGAATAGATGTCGAGAAAAACAGAGGTTGCATAGATCCGCCTGTTTTGTGCCCTTTTGACCCACTCATCCCATTGGCTCCTGTCGATGAGATCATTGGTTATATGATCGATCCTGAATTCCATTAAATTCCATTAAATTGCTGCCTTGAGTATCTCAGGATAGACTTTTTCCCAGTCTTTCCATCTCCCGTATCCCGAAAAAGATTCGTTGTGCCACAGTGTGACCAGGGTACCACCGGCACCCCTTATCTTTTCAACTATTTTCAGGGAACGTTCTGCCGCCTGTTCAGGATTAAGCTGCACATAATCGCGAAGAGTTCCGTCCATAATCTGAAGCGGGAATATCTTGAGATTACCCGGCTCCTCCCTTTCAAGGTCATAGAATATAAAAGGAGTACAGGTTCCTGCCCTGAAGCCGGGCATTTCAGCCCAGCCCATGGTATAATCCTCTTTGATACCGTTGGCAATAAGCCTGCGGCAGGTCTCCGGCAAGCCAAAACGAAGGTAATGCTGCCTGCTTCTGAACGGAGCCCGGCCTGTTACTGCTCTGATCATTTCAATCTCTTTCCGCAATAATGCAGGGTCATCGGCCGAACGGTAAGAAGGATGGATGCCCCATTTGTACTTTTTTGAAATATTTCCCATAAGCCTGCCGTATTCAGGGTTACGCGGCGAAACGGACTTGTCGAACTTACCGTAGGTTCCGGCAGAAAAGAAAAACATCGGAGACAAACCATAGCTGTTATGAAGTTTTTCTATAAAGCCGAAGGTATCGTAGGGATCGCTATCCCCTTTATATAACACCCCGTAACGCCGCGAGAGATCATCCATATCGGTTTTAAGCAACGACCGTACCACTCCCCCGGCAGTCCTCCACAACCGCCGGTTCCTGTAAGCCCAGGGAATATCAACATCTATTGTCGGAATAAATGAGAACTCCCTTTCGGGGAAAGAAACGGCCGGGTACTTTCTGATAATTGATTCTTTAAGTTTCATTGCCCATAAATCCACCAGCGGCTCTTCTGCAAGAGAATACTTAAAGGCAATGCTTCCGGTGAAAGGAAAACGTCCGTGATCATCCTTTATGAAAGGAAGATACTCCTCATACCTGCTTAACATGTAAAACGATGCGGCAAACAGATCGAAGCCCGTGTCATCTGTGCCTGCTGAGGGGAAAAAAACAGTTGTTCCGTTTCTGATTTCCGGTTCTATTATCTGCGGTTTTATGCCGGATTCTTCTAGAAGGCCGTCAGGGATAATATTTACAGCCTGCGGAATATGAAAAGACGAGTAATTGATAAGAGGCAGGTCGGCAGAGCGTGCTTCATCCGGGTTGCCGGTAAAAAGCAGCTCCGCACCCAGCATCTCAACAGCCAGGTGTGTGGCGATGTACCTGAGACGGGGTCCGGTTTCCGGTGAAAACAACAACAGCTTACTGTTAAACATATACAAATGAACATGAAATTTTTTCATCTTAAATTACACACAGACAAGATGAAAAAATTTTATGAGAAAGCGAAGCGGTTCATCCTGTAAGTCAAAATTTTGT
>PXAP01000298.1 GCA_003567115.1 Bacteroidota bacterium | reverse complement strand
TCTATCTGTTGCAGCAGAGGCGTGGTTATCTCTTCCACCTCCGAGATCATCCGGTTGATCTTCCCCAGTTCGGTATCCGCACCCGTACCCACCACCACGCCGGTTGCACTCCCGTAGGTCACCAGGGTGCCTGAAAAAGTCATGCATGTCTGGTCGCCCACAATTGATCCTTCAGCAACCGGTTCCGTGCCCTTCCGGACAGGCGTCGATTCCCCGGTAAGGGGGGATTCCTCCACGCTCAGATCCCTGGTCTCCACCAGGCGGATATCGGCAGGCACCTTGTCGCCCGACTTGAGCATTACTATGTCTCCGGGCACCAGCTCGTCGGCATCAATGGTCATTCTGCTGCCGTCCCTTTTGACCACTGCATGCAGGCTGAGCATCTTCCGGATGCCCTCCAGGGCCTTTTCCGCCTTGCCCTCCTGCAGGAACCCTATCAGCGCATTGACAATGATCACCGCCAGGATCACCCAGGTATCGATCCAGTGCCCCAGCAGCGCCGTAATGACTGCAGCAACCATCAATATATAGATCAGCACGTTGTGGAACTGGATCAGCAGCCGGTACCAGGCGCTTCTTTTCCTGCCCCGGGGGATCTCATTCCTTCCGTATCTGCTGATCCTTTCCGAAGCATCATCCGTCCCCAGTCCCTTCGCAGGGTCGGTCTGCATTGCCTCCACCACCTCCCCGGCACTCCTGGCGTGCCATTTTCCGGTGCCTGTCTGTTCAATCGTTTCCGTCATTAATTTTGAATTTATTTTATCCCTTTCGGGGAAGGGCTATGTTTTTTCAAATTTAATACATTTTAGCAAACCGGAAGGTTATTTGCTGGTGTCGGTTTCATTGCAATTACAAATAATGAAAAGGATGTAAATTTATATGAAAGCAACAATTCAACAAAAATTTCCGTACCGGGGGTACATGCCATTGACACACCGGGTGCCGGTGATGTTCTTCATGGTGCTTTCTGCCACACATCATAATTCATTGAGAGCATCAGCTCCAAAAACCTGTGCGGCTGGCCGGGCAATGATCCTCTGATGATTGAATACCATGACCGGGAATGGGGAGTGCCGGTTCATGGCGACCGGAAATGGTTTGAGTTTATCATTCCCGACACCTTCCAGGCCGGTTAGAGCTGGCGGCCTATCCTTCATAAGCGCGAAAACTTCCGCAAAGCCCTGTAAAAACACGGATTCAAATTCGCCGGATCAACCACCTACTCTGGTGGCGGATAGTCCGGTTTTAGCGAATTTTTTACTAATTTTAAAAACTCCATCCGAAGTTGACGAATCCCAGGAGTTTGTTGGTTTGGGGACTATAGGAGAATGTGGCTTTCAGTGGACCGGCTGATGTAAGGAACCCGAAGTCCAGGGATGCCCCGAAAATGAAATTGTCTCTTGTAACAGTAACCAGCTCAGGAAGTTCAAAATCATAAATGGCAGCATTGAATACCGGTGTCAGGTAAAACCTGTCCCATACGTTATACTGCCATCCGAAGGCGCCCGTAAAAATTGATTTTGTCATCATTGAATACTCAGTCAGTCCGGCAAAAGCAATCTGATCCCTCAGGTAAGGCTCGATACCGCCTACATTGAACATGTTGATAAACCCCTGTTCATAATTGAAATTATATCCTCCCTGGAAATGTGAAAACGAAGTCATACGTTCAGTGACCTGGATATATGACTCCCAGTTAAACCTGGCCTGAAGGAAATTTCCTATGTTAATACCAATATCTTCCAGAGACAGCCTGGTGCCTGTTTGATCCGTTATATCCAATGATGGCTTTTGGTTGAAGAACCAGGATGCCGAAAGTGAACCTCTCTGGCCTCTTTCCGGGAAAGCGTGTCTGTTTACCGAATGCATTTTCCACTCTATGAAAGTTCTGAACCCATTATTTCTGCCATCAATTCTGATGTCGGAGCGGGTACCCGGGGATAATCGCTGGTAATAATACACAGCCCCGCCCGAAACATAACTCCTTCTCCCGGTCGTCCTGTTTATGGATGTTTCTAAATGAGTGTAACCCTGACTGTAACTGGCTACAGCTTCAAAATCCTCATGCACATCAAAGGGAAAATAATCCCCGGAAAAATTTGAATTTATCCATGACCGCTGCTGTTGATCTATAAAAAGGTCCAATCCGGCATAAACAGCAGGTTTTTCGCCGATCCGGGCCCTTGCTTCCGCCGAAAGTTTATAAAGCAGGAATCTATTCATTGATACTCCCCCGATTAATCCCACTCCCAGGAATGAGTTGTAATGCAATGCAGCACTGAACTTGGTGAAAGGATTCTCATACAGGTTGAATATCAGCTCAGCCATCCTTTCATCAGGATCTTCAGTTATCATATCATAATTAATCCTGCTGAAATACCCTGTCGCAAACATCCTGTTGGTTATCCTTGTTAAGTCGCCTGGTCTCAGTGTGTCGCCTGTCTTTACCGCAACAAGATTGCTGATAAAGTCCTCCCTCACCCTGTCCAGTCCGTTAAACGTTAAAGATTCAACAACAATATACCCCTTTCGGGGAACAGATTGATGGTACAACTGGTCGCCTTTTTGCAACTCCTGTGACAATACTCCGGCACTGTCTTCTATTTTGCCGTTAGTTAATGTCGTTGATGATTCTGCATTCTGCCTGCCATTGGTTGTTTCGGTTATATGTACCTCTATGGTATCTCTGTCTTTTGGTGGAACACCGGTGTCATTAATTGTAAGATTTGCAGTTTCTGAAGGTTCTCCACCAGATGTTGCGGCCTGTTGAGCATGAGCCAGTTTTACCAGTTCCGGATAGAAGGATCTTGCAATTTTCTTACCCCTTTCGATAATTTCTATAGCATCACTAAAGCTCGTAGGGGTAAAGTCTGTGAGATCCGGCTCGATAAGCATATCGGCCAGATCTTTGTTGACACTGAAATTTATTGAATTCTGAAAGAACCCCATCTGGTAGATAATGTCTAATGGTGTAGTCAGTTGTTCGGCTTGTCTGAGCCCCTGTGATACATTTACTCCGATCACATATTCCGCTCCCATATCCTGAATTACATCAGCCGGAAAATTATTTACGACGCCACCGTCCACCAGTTTCCTGCCATCCCGCTCGACCACTGTAAATACTGCCGGGATCGCAATACTTGCCCTGATCGCACTGACAATATCCCCACTTTTCATTATAACTGCTTCGCCGGTTTCTATGTCGGTTGCAACGCAGGAAAAAGGGATTTTGAGTGTGCTGAAATCGTCAACATGCCTGACATGAAAGAATACTTCATTCAGGATATTCCACAACTGTTGACCCTCCAGGACCCCGGTTTTGATTATAAACCGGCCTTCGTCAAAAGGCAGTTCAATTATATTTCTTTCAAAATTATTACGGTGACGGAGGTGAACATTTTCCAGATCTCCAAACCGCCCAAAAATACTGTTCCAGTCCATCGACAAAGCGAAGCTCTCAATTTCTGCAACGGTGTAACCGGCTGCATACATTGCCGCGACAATGCTTCCCATGCTGGTTCCGTTTATGTAGTCAATCCTTACCCCGGCGCTGTCGATAATGTGAAGCACCCCTATATGTGCAAGTCCCCGCGCCCCGCCTCCACTAAGAGTAAGGCCGACAGGGCCGGGGTCATTCCCTGTCTGCAGTGATTGCGATAAACTGATCACCGGCAGAATAATTAATCCCAGCGAAAGAATAATCCTGCTTATTTGTTTTGATAAAACCACACTTACTATACCCCATGGGCAGTTTGAAAACATCCGGGTCATACTTCTTTTTATTGGAGAATCGCAGCTAATTGGAGGATTCTTGTAACTTAACCAGTTAAATCATAAAGATAACGAAAAAACAGGGGTGGTAATATATATCCCGAAACGGGATTTTTATAAATTCCAATTATGGACTGACTTATTTGCGAAAACTGCTGTGGATATGAAATTAATGTCGGGATCATGCTTAAAATTGCTCACATCCGGGGTAGTGCTACATTTTGTGTGTCCGGAAGTCACCCTCCAGGTCATCCATCACGCATCCATTAAGCCACCCTCCAGGTCATCCATCACGCATCCATTAAGCCACCCTCCAGGTCATCCATCACGCATCCATTAAGCCACCCT
>PXAP01000301.1 GCA_003567115.1 Bacteroidota bacterium | reverse complement strand
CTTCAGGGAATGGCTGCTCCCATAAATGACCTTTCAAGGGGCTGTTCGGTGAACGATATAGTAAATCTTGTTGCAATAACTGCAAATCAGGCAGCCGGCAAATAAGAAAATAAATTCAAAAAAAACATCAAAATGGCTGAAAGGAATGTTGAACAAATTGAACAATACGGTTTAAGTCAAAAAGACAGACCCAAAACCCTTTTCTCAAAAGTGGGAATCGTCGGCTGTGGCAGTACCGGCCAGGCGATTGCCCGTATAATAAGTTCCCGGGGAATCGAAGTTTTGTTCATTGAATTATCTGAAAACCTGATAAAACAAGCTATTGATTCAATAGAATCTCAGCTTGACCGTATGATAGAACGCTGGGGAATGACCCCCGGAGAAAAACGAAGCATCCTGTCAAGAATACACGGTACGTTAAATTATGAAGAACTTTCTGATTGTGACCTTGTTATAGAGGCTATACTCTCAAAAACCAAGGATAGAAGTGTGGGGATAAGAAAAGAGGTATTCAGGCGGATTGAAAGATATGTCAGCCCCGAAACTATAATAGCTACCAATTCCACTACCCTTGTTATAACTGAGCTTTCATCAGAACTGGAACACAAGGAACGCTGCGTCAGCCTCCACTTTTCCACTATATCGCCTGATGCCGATGTACTTGAAGTTGCAAGGGGACTCCATACTTCAGACGAAGCTTATGACAAGGTCCTGACTTTTGGTAAACTGCTCAGCAAGGTTGTTGTTCCTGTTGAGGAGTCTCCCGGACTTATTAGTATACGGTTGTTGGTGCTACTGATAAACGAAGCCTGTCAGATTATGGTTGAAAAAGTTGCAAGCAAGGAGGACATTGACCTTACCATTAGCAGTAGTCTGGCAACCAAGCAGGGGCCTTTCGAGATGGCCGATCGCATAGGCCTGGACAGGATATTGCGTTACATGGAAAATCTTTACAGTGAGTTCGGGGATATACGTTACAAAGCAAATCCGGCAATAAAAAAACTTGTCAGGGCTAATCAACTGGGACGAAAAACCGGCAAAGGATTCTATGAATATGACGATAACGGTTACCGGATAAAAGCCAAATATCCCTTGAAATAAGGTTTTACTTAATGAGATAAAAGAATTTTATTACGAAATATAACTTAAAAAGTAACGCCAAATGAAGATAATGGTATTGAACTGTGGAAGTTCCTCTATTAAATATAAGCTTTTTAATATGGTAAGCAAAGAAGTACTTGCCAAGGGAATTGTTGAGAAAATTGGGCTGAAGGGTTCTTTTATGAAACTTGAAAAGCAGTCGGGTGAAAAATGCAGGTTTGAAGGTGAAATACTGGATCATCAGGTAGGAATTGAATATATTCTCGGTGTTTTGACAAGTAAAAAACACGGTTGCCTTAAAAGTCTGGATGAGATAGAAGCTGTGGGACACAGGGTTGTCCAGGGCGGAGAAAAATTCAAGGACAGTGTTTTTATTGATGAAACAGTTTTCAGTGAAATTGAAAAGTACTGCGAACTTGCCCCTCTCCACAATCCTGCAAATCTGAAGGGTATTTTTGCAATGAAAACGCTTATACCCGGTATCAGGCAGGTGGCAGTATTTGATACTTCCTTTCACCAAACTATGCCGGACTATGCATATATGTACGGCATTCCGTACTCGCTATACACAAAGTATGGTATCAGGCGTTATGGATTTCACGGGACAAGCCATCGTTTCGTAGCCAAAAAAGCTTGTGAATTCCTCGGAGTTGACATTGCCCGGCAAAAGATAATATCCTGCCACCTTGGCAACGGGGCTTCTGTAACAGCTATAAATGAAGGAAAATCGGTCGACACTTCAATGGGCTTTACCCCTGTTGAAGGGTTGATGATGGGTACAAGGACAGGTGACCTGGATCTGGGAGTGCTGACATATATTCTAGATAAGGAAGATATCCCGTTAAGTTCGGTTAACACTTTAATAAATAAGCAGAGTGGAATACTTGGAGTAACGGGTATTTCGTCTGATATGCGGGAGATTGAGCTTGAGTCAGAAAAGGGCAATCAGCGGGCCCTGCTTGGATTGAAGATGTATGATTACAGGGTTCGTAAATATATAGGAGCGTATGCCGCTGTACTCGGAGGAGTGGACATACTGATATTCACAGGAGGAATAGGTGAAAATGCTGATACTACCAGGCGGGGAGTTTCCAGGGGACTTGAGTTTCTGGGGCTTGACCTGGATGATAAGATTAATACCGGATTGCGGGAAACCACAAGGATTATCAGCAAAAAAGATTCCAGGGGTACGATAATAGTGGTAACAACAGATGAAGAGCTTGTAATTGCAGAGGATACACAAAAAATTATTCAGGAAATGAAATAACATGAGATTTACTGATCTGGAGCAAATATTCGGATTGCTTAAAAAAAAGGGCAGACAGCATCTTATAGTTGCATGGGCGGTTGACGCACATACTATTAAAGCTGCAGAAAAATCTGTTGATATGAAACTTGTCGATGCCACACTTGTAGGTGATGAAGCGACTATATTACAGGTCTGTAAAAGTAACGGTATTGACGCCGGCAAATTCAGTATAGTTCATCAGTCTACCGATACTTCTGCTGTTGAAAAGGCTGTAGACCTTATTAACAGGGAAAAAGGAAATCTTTTAATGAAAGGCAATCTGAGCAGTGATAAATATATTCGGACCATATTGAATAAAGAGCGGGGGTTAACGGATCCGGGCACTATACTAAGTCATGTAACTGTTCTGAAAATGGCGACCTATCATAAGCCGCTTATAATTGGTGATGTGGCAATTATTCCCCGGCCTGACCTGAGGCAGAAAATTGCCATTGCAAATTATCTTATTAATACAGCTCATATCCTGGGTACAGACCTGCCCAAGCTTTCTCTGCTGGCTACAACCGAACAGGTTTTGCCTGGCATGCAGGCATGTACTGATGCAGCGATAATTAGTAAAATGGCAGATAGAAATCAGATAAAAGGTGCTTTGGTTGACGGACCATTGTCTCTGGATCTTTCTATTAATATTGATTCGGTTAAAATCAAAGGTGTTAAGAGTGAAGTTGCCGGTGATGCTGATTGTATTCTTTTCCCAAACATTGAAACAGGAAATGTATTTTATAAAACTGTCGCCCAATTCGGAGGAGGCGAACAAGCAGCTGTATTAATTGGTGCAAGAGTACCTGCTGTATTGTCCTCAAGAGGAGACAATACGCAAACCAAGTTATACTCTGTTGCACTTGCCGCATTACTTTCACAATAGTTGAGCAGTCAATTGTTCAGGAAATCATATATCGATGGAAAATATACGAATACTGGCAATTAATCCTGGCTCAACATCCACTAAAATAGCTGTTTACAATAATACAAAATTTGCATTTTTAAAGAATATCAAGCATTCTGCTGAAGAACTGGAAAAATTCAGGAATATATCTGATCAATATGAATTCAGGAAGAAATATATTCTTGATGAACTCAGAGATGCGGGCATTGATATTAATACCGTAAATGCGGTAATTGGCCGGGGTGGACTTGTAAAGCCTCTTCAATCAGGTGTGTATGAAATAAATCAGGTGATGCTCGATGACCTCAAAAAGGGAATCCTTGGTGAACATGCAAGTAATCTTGGGGGATTAATAGCTCATGATATTGCCTCATCCATCCCCCCGGCCAGGGCTTTTATTGCAGACCCGGTCGTTGTTGATGAACTGCAGGATGTTGCCAGAATAGCCGGGCATCCTCTTTTTGAGCGGAGATCAATTTTCCATGCTCTCAATCATAAGGCAATAGGACGGACCCATGCAGAATCAATAAACAGGAATTATAATGATCTTAATCTTATTATTGCTCATCTTGGGGGGGGGATATCTGTAGGAGCTCACTTCAGAGGCAGAGTAATTGATGTTAATAATGCTCTTGACGGAGAAGGTCCCTTTTCACCGGAAAGGAGCGGCACTTTGCCTGCCGGAAGCCTTGCACAACTTTGTTTTGATGATAAATATACACTGGAAGATGTGAGACACATAATTACCGGGCGGGGAGGCTTTATGGGGTACTTTAACACAAACAATGCATATATTATCGAAATGCGTGCAAGGGATGGCGATCCTAAAGCCATTTAAATTCAAAT
>PXAP01000069.1 GCA_003567115.1 Bacteroidota bacterium | reverse complement strand
TTAATTATCACCTGGATTCTATCAAAGATGCAAGTGTTCCAGGTCAATACAACCGGTATGCCGTATATGTGGTTATTGAAGAACCTGCAGATATCCAGCAATTAAAACAAGTAGTAAAGTATGTAGTTGAAACGGCTAAAGCTGGTCAGGTGGAATCTATAGAAAAGTTTAATGCATTAGCGATATATATTAATTATGAAGGAGACATGAGTATTCACACCGCTTCTCTTGGCAGGGCAGAGTTTGCTCCTGAAGGAGACTGGGGAAATGCCAGATTTGTAGACCCAGGTGAATATGACAAAATGTCTTATTTCTGGGCTTTGAAGGAAAAAAAATGGGATATCCTAACAGAAGAAGAAACTGAAATTCTGAAAGAATGGTGGGAATCTTTTAAGAAGGCCGAAGAAATTGAAGAGTTTCCCGACGAAGATAAAATTACTGGGGAAATAGCTAACAAATTTGGAGTAAGTAGTACTGAAGTACAGGAAATATTAAACAAATATCTTGATTGGGTTTATTCTGGATAATTGATTAATGAAGTTTTTAAGTCTTAAACCATGCTTATTTTTAAACTGCTGAAAGGGTGTTATGAGAATCAATAAAATTACAAATAATTGGAATGTATATTTAGACAGTCAAGTCGGTAAGAGGCAAAGTGAAGTTAAAAAAATAAGAGAAAAAAAAGCAAAAGAGACTTTGGGTATTATTGAAGAATTTGTAAATGGAAAGATTAATGTAAGTAAATTTTATGAGGAAATTAAAATAGCATTTGCTGAAAGAATTGAGTTAAAAGATGGAACCAAATCAGGCACTGTATGGGGAGCTAATAATTTTAAAGGGATGATGTTTTTTAATTTAATTATAAAATTTTGCTTAGAAAAAGATTTGGTTTCTTTGGAAAATATTCTCAGAAAGTGTATTAGGTTACCTAAAAATAAAGGAATAGCTAAAGTATATATTGATGAATTTACTGATTGGGTTAAAAAGTTTGTGTTTGATTTAGATGAAAAAAAAGTTAAAAAAATTGACCCTGAAAAGGACTATAAAAGAGTAAAGAGCAATATTAATCCATCATATTCCATTTTTTTTCTTTCTGTATTTTGGTCCATTCAGGATATAAAAAACTATCCGATATATTGGACAGCTTCTGAGAAAGTTTTTAAAAAAACGGACTACTATGTATTTAAAGATTCAAACGGGGAGAAATATAAAAAATTTATAGAATTAAATTTTGATCTATTAAAATTTATCCAACAAAAAACAAAAAATGAAAATGTTGATATTCAAGACATTTCAGGTGTTCTAAGCTTCGTTAATGAAATGGAAGAGGGACAAGATGAAAATGGAGGAGCAAAACCTCCTAAACCTGTTAAAAGGTACATCGACGAATTTCTAAAGGAGAGTGATTTTCCTGATGAAGATGCTGAAGAGGATTACCGATATATTGAAAAATACCAGGAAATATTTGCAGAAGATGAAATCGATTTTATGGATTTAAAGGATTTTAAAAATTTTTATCTTTCAAGGAGATACGGCTATGTAGGTTTTATGACAATACTCAATAAAACCATAAACGAAGCTACAGCAAAGGATGAAGATAGAATAAGGGAGGCTATAAAATATCTACTATATGGTGAAGATGAAGTTAGCGTTAGAATCAATAATTTACAAGATGAAAATGGTGATTATAAGATCAGAGGATTGGGTGAATCTGTAATAACTAAACTATTAGCTACTGTTTATCCTGATAAATTTATTACTGTTTTTAACTATAAAGGCAAAATGGGTAAAAGAGAAATGATGAAACTGCTTGATATTCCACTACCTGTCAATGAATCAGATTTATCCATTGGAGATTTAGCGGTTATGTCAAACGAATCTATCCTTAATTTTTTTAAGGGAAAGAAATTTAAAGATAATCTTCACATAAGAAATTTTTTATATTGGTATAAACATGAAATTGAACAAGAGGATAAAATACCCGAAGAAAAGTTGATGGAGCAAATAAAAAATAATTTAAACATGGAGGAGATATATATAAATAAAATTATTAACCAATTAAAAAATAAGGGCCAAATTATACTATATGGTCCCCCTGGTACTGGTAAGACTTATATAGCCAAAGAATTAGCTAGATATCTAACCAATAACAAGAAAGATAATTTTAGAATCATACAGTTCCATCCGTCTTATGGTTATGAAGATTTAATTCAGTGTATTTTTCCAAAAAAAGAAGGAAGAGAACTTGTTTATGAATACAAGGATGGTACTTTTAAAGAATTTTGTGAAGGTGCGGTAGATGAAAGAAATTATTTTGTTTTTATTATAGATGAAATAAACAGGGGCAATATTGCAAAAATATTTGGAGAGCTTATATATTTGTTGGAATACAGAAATGATGAAGTGAATTTGCAATATTCTGGTGATACATTCTCAATACCAAAAAATATTTTAATAATTGGAACCATGAATACTGCTGATAAATCAATTGCATTACTCGATGTAGCTTTAAGGAGAAGGTTTAAATTTTTTGAAATTGAACCATCTGCAGAAATCTTGAGAAAATACTATGAGAAAAAAATTAGAAAGGGGCAAATAAAATTTGAAGGTGTAAAGTTAAGTGATTTAACAGGCATTTTTAAAAAGTTGAACAATAAAATTGGTGAAGATATAGACAAGCATCACAAGATTGGCCATAGCTATTTTATGAAAAAAGAGGGAATGGTGGACAAAGAATATTTAATGAATATCTGGGAGTTTGAGATAAAGCCATTATTAGAGGAATACTTTTTCGATGAAAGTTACAAGGTAAAAGAATATTTTACTATTTTTAACAATGATTGATGTAAAAGACAAGCCAGTAAAAAAACAAATAATATTAAGTGAATATGAAAAATCTAATGAGTATTATTTAGAAGATGAAGTATTTAGATTATTGAAAGATAACTTCTCTAATTATATAGATATTTTTTACTCTCCTAAAAGAAATTATTATAGGATTCGGGCAAAAAATTTTACCGGGATTATTAATGTAGGTGATTTAATTATAAATATTAAACCTAAAATAGGTCTTAATAACCTATTTTTTCTCATTAATTATTGCTACAAGCTGCCTTTCAGGTTTGATGAAGAAGCCCCAATGGAACAGTCATATGAAATTTTTAATTATTATATTTATTTATTTGCTAATGCCACTAAGGAAATAATAAGAAAAGGGGTATATAGGCGCTATTTAGATAAAGTAGAAAATACAATATATTTAAAAGGAAGATTGCTTATTGAGCAAAATATTAGAAATACAATCGTTGATAAAACAAAAAATGTTTGTAAATTTGATGAATATACTGAGAATGTTTTAGAAAATCATATTTTAAAATACATAACCAAAAAACTAATTAGAATCGTTGATAACAAGGAAATAAAAAATACACTAAGATACAATTTGCTTTATTTAAATGCCATTGATCGATCCATTAAGGTTACAAATAATGATTTTGATAAAATAATCTATACCAGATTAAACAAAAATTATGAGTATCCTCTAAATTTGGCCAAGTTTTTTATAAATAATATTTTTATAAAGGATATTTTGGGATCAAAAAGAGTTTCCTCTTTTCTGGTAGACATGAATAAATTGTTTGAGAGTTTTGTGTTTATGGCTTTACAAGAAAAATTGGAAAGTAGTATTTATAAAGTTGTTTACCAAAAATCTTTATTTCTGGATGACAGCAGAAAAATAAAAATTTTTCCAGATATTTTAATACAAAAAAAAGGCAAAGCCAGTATTGTTATTGATGTTAAGTATAAGATTGAAAATAACTACATTAATTCAGATATTTATCAATTGATAGCTTATTGTAAAAGAATGAATATAAGAAATGGAATAATAGTTTTGCCCATATATGATGAATTTCTGTCACTAGATAACCTTTCTTTTTTTAATGGCAATATAAAATTAAATTATTTTTATTTAGGTTTAGAGAAGGAAAGAATTAAAAATAAAACTGTAGTTGATGAATTATATACTTTTATAGCAAAAAACTAGTGGTTGAAAAAGAATTATGATACTGAAATGATGCTTTATGTTTTGGGCTTATTAAAAAAAGTGTTTGAAATTCTGAAAATTGGATAATGCATGTATTTATTA
>PXAP01000126.1 GCA_003567115.1 Bacteroidota bacterium | reverse complement strand
GGTACGGATAGCATGACAGCCAAGATATTGTGCTGCATCGATCCATTTTCTGTGATTGATATCGAATTGCCTGCGTTCCTTTTTAGTTGGTGAACATCCATCCCCTTCGGCGTCGCACATGATTAGAACCATTGTTACACCATAATCTTCAGCATTTCTTTTCAGGCGGTTGAGATAGTTCATAGTGGGTACTTCCCAAAGGGTGTTGACAAATTCGATTCCGTCAATATCAAACACTTCACGGGCAATACGTGGAAAGTCCAGATTGGTCCACTCACCTGCCCTGATTTCACCAACCAGAGCCCACTGGGCAAGTGAAATGTTGTTTTTGCGAACACGCGGCTGGGCCTGCATTGATGAGAAATCAAGCATGGACGGAGCAATTACTCCGGCTGCTCCCAGGGTTAACGATTTTCCAAGAAAATTTCGTCGTGAGATATGGTTCATATTTTTATCCTCCTTATAATTAATTGATAAATTTTACTATTTGTTTAACAGTTTTGTTTTTGAATTTTATATATACACAATGATATATCATCAGATTTCCCATCCGGTGCGGTATTTCTCACGGCGCAGAAACCTGTCAGCTTCAGGTATATTGGTAATTTTCATATTAACCGGGTCATAGATGATTTTTCTGCCGGCTTTTAAAGCCGGGGCGGCCAGCAATGCTGTTTCATTACATTCGGCAACATTCCGGAAACTGCCGGGTGATTGTTCATTATTCAAAACAGCATCAATCCAGACATTTGTTGAAACGGTTACATCTTCCGGCGGATCTGCTGATCCTGTATGTGCTATCATGTTCGCTTCAGGAATTATCCTTGGACTGGTGCACCTGAAACCTGCCATGATCTTACCCTTGTCTCCCACGAACATCATCCCTTCACTGTCCAGCTCCTTGTTGTCGGCTTCCATTTCAGGCGGATTATGTGGTTTCATTCCTCCGTCATACCAGAAAAGATCCAGCTCCGGTGATGAACCGGCGGCAGGGAATTTCCATCTGAAAATGTTGGTATATGGAAAAGCTTCAGCAATGGGAACAGCTGAGAATACTCCGTTTTCATCTGTTTTGCGGGTTGTGCCACCCAGCGCTTCAATACTTACCGGGGGAGTGGTGATTCCGAAGGTGGGGAAAAGCTGCCAGAGACTGTATATTCCCATATCGGCCACCGACCCGGCACCAAAGTCAAACCATCCGCGGTAAGTGGCATGGGTGTAATTTGGATGGTAGGGGCGGTCAGGTACCGGTCCCAGCCATAGTGGCCAGTTAAATCCTGCCGGAACGGCAGGAGTTTCGTCAGGCCTCATTGTCCACTGTTCCCAAACCGGCCTGAATGACCAGTTATGTATCTCCCTTAGAGTTCCGATTGCCCCGTCATCAATCCACTTCTTTACCACACGGTAGGAGCTTCTGTCGGTCCATGCCAGAAGGTGGGTGATTACTCCTGTTTCTCTTGCGGTTTCAATGACTGACCTGGCCTCATGAACAATGTTGGCAAGTGGTTTATGCATTATAACATGCTTACCCTTTTTCATTGCTGCAATAGCCTGGATTGCATGCTGATGATCAGGAGTAATTATTTTTACCGCGGTCATATCCTGCTCCTTTTCGAGCATTTCACGAAAATCCTCATAGGCGGTGCAGGCCTTATACTGACCTGATGATCTGTTTTTTGCGTAATATTTATCAACCAGTTCCTGTCCGACGTCACGACCTCCCGGTATCAAAAGATTACTGCCCCATTCGGGTTCATCCAGAACCTGCCGTATTGAGTTTTTTATCCCGTTTAATGACCAGTCCCGGTAACCGGTCGGATATTTTACAGGATCACAAACCGAAACAACCTGTATTCTCGGATCGGGAATTAACCGGGTTAACTCTCTGATTTGTTGGGTACCGCATCCGATCAGTCCCAGAGTTATCTTATCACTGGGTGCGACATAATTTGATCCGCCAAGGACATGGCGGGGAACTACGCTAAAGGCAACTGCAGAGCCTGTAAGACCGAGGAATTGCCGGCGGTTGAAAGTTTTTCTCTGTGTCATTACTTTGGAGTTTTGGTGGTTGGATAACTGAAGAATGGATAAAAATAAAGAAGAGAATTATTAAAAGCAACTATTCTGTCATTTAATATTCAGCACAGTTAATCACAATCTGATTTACTCCAACAATTTGAGGACCCGGCACTGGTAAAAGCCATACAGAGAATTGGTTTGATTTAATCTGCTATTCTCTGCTCAGCAATTTTATGAGCGTAAAAGCTGTATAACATAAGGTATATCATTAATAGCCCAAAAGGCCGGGCAGCCAAAGGCTTAATGCCGGTATAAAGGTAATAAGCATAAGTGCAACTACCATTGCAATAAAAAAGGGTATAAGCGGGCGGATAACTTTCATAATGCTTAAATCGGCGACGCTGCAACCAATAAACAACAATGAGCCCACCGGCGGGGTACACAGACCCACGGTCAGGTTAACTACCATCATTATACCAAAATGGACCGGATCTACACCCAGATCGGCAACAATAGGAAGGAAGATGGGGGTAAAGATCAGGACGGCAGGAGTCATATCCATGAATATACCAACAAATAGCAGAATCATATTTATAAGCAGTAATATGACTATTACATTGGTACTTAGTGAAAGCAATCCCTCGCTTACATTCTGGGGGATGTTGGCAAACGACATAGCCCAGGACATACCAATTGAAGTGGCTACAAGTAAAAGAACTATTGAGGTAACCCTGACACTTTTCAAAAGAATTGCCGGCAGGTTCCTGATTTTGACTTCTCCGTAAATTAATGCGAGTATAAGGGCGTACAAAACTGCTATTGCAGAAGCTTCTGTCGCCGTAAATATTCCTGCAAGAATGCCTCCGATCACAATGATCAGAAGAAGAAGGCTGGGAATTGCATTGAAAAATCTGAATATGGTGGTTTTGAGTCCTGTTTTTTCTCCGACAGGGTAATTTTTTCTGTAGGCATAAGCGGCAGCAACTCCCATAAGCAGAAGTCCGGTCAGGATTCCCGGAATATATCCTGCAATAAAAAGAGCCGCGATGGAAACACCACCGCTGGCCAGGCTGTAAACAATGAGAATGTTGCTGGGCGGAATCACCAGTCCGGTAGTCGCCGATGTAATATTGACAGCAGCAGCGAATGGTTTGTCATAACCCTCCTCCACCATTTTGGGTGTCATAAAACTGCCTATTGCAGAAGCAGAAGCAGCAGCTGAACCTGAAATGGATCCGAAAAGCATATTTGCAATAACATTCACAAACGCCAGTCCCCCGGGCAACCTCCCGACAATCGCCTTTGCAAAATCAATAAGTCTCATAGCTATACCCCCCTGGTTCATCAGCTGCCCGGCAAGAATAAAGAATGGAATGGCCAGAAGGGCGAAACTGTCGAGTCCCGTGGCCATGCGCTGTGAAAATGTGGTAAAAGCCGGCAGAGGCATAATACCTACCAACAGGGTGAGGGTTCCCGATATGCCGATACTGTATGCAATTGGTACGCCAATTATAAGAAGAAGGACAAAGCTTATTACAAGAACCCATACTTCAAGATATTCCATTATTCAGGTTTTTGTCAGGTTGCGGTCAATTGACCTTTGAACTGTTTTCCGTATTTTCAGGGTCATTTATTTGAGGATATACCATATCATAAATGGCATAGTATATAATGAAAATTCCACTCAGTGGCAGTACTATGTAGACATATCCGACAGGTATTTGCAGGGCTGAAGAGATCTGCCCCAGATGGAATGTTATATAAACCAGGTTGGATCCTCCTATTACAAGAACTGCCAGTGCAAACAAGGCAATCAGGGTATTAATTATCCTGTTTACTTTAATTTTTTTTTCAGTGGATAGTTTATGGTGTAATATATCTATGGCAAGATGCTCTTTCCTTCCGGTAATATAAGTTGCTCCCAGCAGACCCACCCATATCAGCAGAAATCCTGCAAGCTCATCGGTATAGGGGCTTGGATGGCCTACCAGGTAGCGGCTTATAACCTGCCAAAGCACATTTATAACCAGCACACCCATCAATATTGTAACAAAAGAAGATAAAAACTGATCAAGATATTTTCTTATTGTCATGAAGGCATTATTTAAAGATTGTTCTCAGAATTATAATGTATTATCATCTTTTGCCTGAATTCTTTCTATTAATGTGTAAAGTTGCTCATCCTGTTTATATTCATCATACAGAAATTGAACTTTTTCAATGAATGGCTCTTTATCAGGGTATATTATTTCCACACCTGCTGCTTCTGCCATTTCAAGGGAATGTTTTTCCGATTCCGCCCAAAGCTTTCTTTGGTATTGGACCGATTCGGTTGCAGCTTCCTGCAGCCATTTTTGCTCCTCTTCGGTAAGGGTATCCCATATCTTGGTACTCACAAGCAATACATCAGGTACGATTGAATGCTCATTGAGTGAATAGTAACGGCAAACCTCAAAATGATTGGACAGGTAGAAGCTTGGAGGGTTGTTTTCTGCCCCGTCAACAACCCCGCCCTGCAAAGCTGTATAGAGCTCTCCCCACGAAATGGGAGTCGGTGAACCGCCCATGGCCCTGACCATATTGACTGCAGTGGGACTTGGCTGAACCCTTATCTTGAGACCACTCAGGTCGTCGGGATGATTGATGGGACGGTCCTTGGTATAAAAGCTTCTGCTCCCCGAATCATAAAAGGCAAGTCCCCGAAGCCAGAATTCCTCACCTTCAGAAAGAATTTCCATACCGATATCACCGTCGAGAACCCTTTCAGAATGTTCTTTGCTCGTGAAAATATAGGGAAGATTAAGGACACGGTAACTGGGTGCAAAGCTTTCCATTACTGCAGCTGATACCTTGGTAATGGCAAGACTTCCTATCTGGAGCATTTCAAGGTTTTCTCTTTCCGAGCCAAGTTGCTCACTGGGATAAACATCTATTCTCATTCTTCCCCCGGACTTTTCTTCAGCAAGTTCAGCCATGTAAACCATGCCCTGGTGTACCGAGTGACTGGGAGCCAGTCCGTGACCCAGCTTCAGCACTGTTACCTGATCCCTTTCCCCGCAGGATAATACTGCTAAAGAGGTAAAAAATATTAACAGCATTTTCATTGAACGGTTTTTAATCATAGCTTTATATTATTTATTGGTTTTAATATTCTTTACTATCCCGACCACCTTCTTTACTTTCTCCTCAAGCAGACCGAAATCGCGGTTCTTCAGAATATCTTTGGTAATCAGTTTTGAGCCCATGCCGACACAGTGTACACCTGCATCAAACCATGCATTCAGGTTCTCAGCCGCAGGTTCCACACCACCCGATGGCATCAGGCTTGTCCACGGCCGGGGCCCCCTGACCGCTCTGACAAAGCCCGGGCCTCCCAGCTGGGATGCGGGAAATATCTTAACTATCTCCGCGCCGAGTTTTTCAGCATCGGAAATTTCGGTGGCCGAACCGCAACCCGGTATCCACAATACTTTTCTGAGGTTGCATATTTCAGCAATTTCTTTATGCAGGGTAGGGGAGACAACGAAATTGGCTCCAAGCTGCATATAAAGGGCTGCCGTTGGTGCGTCAATCACTGATCCCGCCCCCACGATCATGCCCGGGCATTCACTGATAAGCTTTTTGTTGAGCCAGGCAAATATCTCGTGCGCGAAATCACCCCTGTTGGTCAGTTCAAATATCCTGAGCCCACCTTGATAACAAGCTTTTGCTACTTCGAAGCAGATTCCGGGATCGGGATTGAAGAACAGAGGGACTATCCCTGTATTCTTCATTTCGAGAATTACATCTGTTCTTGAGAAAGCTGCCATTATTTTAAGGTTATAAGGCGATAATGTTTCACACAATCGCGGACTAAAATAAAAAAAAAATATTAGTTTGCCGAAAAAATCAACCGGCCGTTCAAATTATCAGTTAAAAAGCCCGGCCGGGTTGACAGTCTTATCATGCCGGATCACCGGTCAAAACCAAAAAAGTTTTTGGCATTGCAGTAACATATGTTTCTGACCATTGATCCTGTCAGTTCAATATCTCCGGGCAGCTCACCCCTTTCAATATCCTCTCCGACAATGTTGCACAGGATTCTCCTGAAGTAGTCATGCCGGGGATATGACAAAAAGCTGCGGGAATCGGTAAGCATTCCTGCGAACCTGCTGAGCAGGCCCATATTCGACAAGGTATTCAGTTGTTTTTGCATACCGTCTTTCTGGTCGAGGAACCACCATCCGCTTCCGTACTGCATTTTTCCCGGAACGGATCCGTCATTGAAATTTCCGGCCATGGTTGCCATCACCTCATTATCGCGGGGGTTAAGGTTATATAATATGGTTTTTGCAAGCTTGTTTTCCATGTCGAGTTTGTCAAAGAACCGCGACATAGGTCTGGCCATCTCAAAATCGCCTATTGAGTCAAAACCCTTGTCGGCGCCAAGCTCCCGGAATTTACGGGTTGAATTGTTTCGGAGCGCACCAACGTGGAACTGCTGTGTCCATCCCTTCTCATAATCCATCAGTGCGAAATGTATAAGCATTGCCGATTTGAATTTAAGCACCATATCGCCGGACAGGGATTTGCCAGATCTTATCATGTCAAATATATCCTTTATTTCACGATCGGTATAATCTTCAGCATAGAAGGTTTCCAGCCCGTGATCAGACAGGCGGCAACCCTGCTCATGAAAGAAATCATGTCTTTTCTGAAGTGCGGTGAGCAGATCGTCAAACCGGGCGATTACCATTCCGGCTGCTTCAGCCAGCTTGTCGGTATAGGCATTGAATGATTCCGTATTATCAACCGACATGGCCTTGTCGGGTCTGAATGTTGGCAGAACCTTTACTTCAAATCCTTCATTTTTCAGCTTAATATGATGTTCAAGGCTGTCGGCCGGGTCGTCGGTTGTACACACCAGCTCCACCCTCATGGAGCGCATGATATTTCTGGCACTGAGTTCAGGCGACCTAAGCATTTCATTGCATTGCCGGTAGATCTCATCGGCAGTGTCGGGGCCCAGAAGCTTTATAATCCCAAAGGGCCTTTGAAGCTCCATATGGGTCCAGTGATATAGCGGGTTTCGCAGCGTATAGGGCACCGTTTCGGCCCATTTCATGAACTTATCCTTATCCGGTGCATTACCGGTGCAATATCTTTCCGGTACTCCGTTTGCCCTCATTGCACGCCATTTGTAGTGATCGCCGTCAAGCCATATCCTGGTCATATTTTCAAAAACCCTGTCCCCCGCTATCTCTTCCGGCGGCAGGTGGCAATGATAATCTATTACAGGCATGTCTTTGGCGTAATCGTGATATAGCTTTTCTGCGGTCTGGTTTTGAATCATAAAAGTGTCGTCCAGAAATGTCTTCATAATATTTTGCTTTTTTTATTGATTTACAATAATTTAATGTAACGTTAAAAATCCACGTCCTTAAGGCGTGGTCACATCCTTGCGGGGCTCAGCCCGAAAGGCCTGTGTGGTTTTTTTACTCTTGCCGGCATAATTTCAGCCGGTGCCCCTGCTTTTATTGTGATGCTTCAGTTTAAAAACCGGCTGTGATTCATATTGATGTCAGTGCAGGTGGTGCCCCTGCTTTTATTGTGTTGCGTCAGTTTAACCCTGATTATTGAGATTAAAGATATTCTTGAAATGCCTGTCGTAGATATTTTCTGTAACCTGACTTCCTATAATCTCCCTGTGCTTCTCAAGCATGCCGGTGTAAGCCTCTCCCTGCTCAGCGGCAATTTTATATGCAACGTGTACCAGTTGTCTCATATGAGGATTATAATGAGGATTGCCGGGATTATGCCTGAGAGCATCCGCAAACCGCCTGCCATCCCATTCTGATACTTCTGCATCTGAAGGCAGCCTGTTTTTGTCAATATCAATAACAGCGGCATAAGGAGAGCATAATTCATCAAAACGTGCAAGCGCCTGGCTGTAAATTTTAACGGCCAGAGCAAGAGCATCGCCTCCTGCCATTGCCAGTCCTGTCATCTCTTCCAGCCATGTGGTTCCGGCGGTTTTAATATGTATCCCTTTGTCATATTTTCTGATCAGATCACCTATAACCGGATAGATGCTGAACTTATCGCTGCCGCTGTGGACACTCAATTTAAGATTTTCCGGCAATCCGAACTCCTTTACTGCCATATCAATTACAAGCAGGTCCTGTTCGAACTCAATGGCAAACTGCTTAATATCACCCTGATAGTCAACTCCCTTATTGAACCTGCCGCTAAATTTCGGAGCTATGGTTTGTGCCGGAATATTTTCGGCGGCAATGGCGCTGAGAATGAGGAAAAGTTCGAGGGGAGACTGTGATCTGGTAACTTCATCCATTGATATCTCGGTAATAAAATTCAACGTTCCTTTTTTCTTTTCAATATATCTGTAAATTCTGGCGGCCTCTTTTATTGCAAACAGGAATTTCTCACCGGCAGAGACAAGCATATCCCTGGTCAGATTAAATGGTTTGTCAATTCCGGTGATACTGAACTCGCCTGCAAAAACTGAATTTCTGTCCACAAATTCATCAAGCTCCTTTTTGGAGGCTTTTTTATCGATATAATCAGCCACATCGATAGTGAAAAAGTCGGAGCTGTGGATAAAACCAGCGACGTTCGACATATTTACATGATCGGCATCGACAAACCAGGGTTTACTCCAGTTGAGGTTCTTAACTGCATTATCTGCAGCAATCCTTGTTTCATGAGGCTCAGAGTTAACGGTTGAATGTTCGCGGCCGGATTTGTTCCATACGGGAGTTATATCCAGTCCCTTCTTCTCTGCCTCTACAAATGCTTTCAGCTGGGCTTCTCCCTGACGGGCAAAGCGGTCGCCAATTCCAAAAGAGTATTTTTTTAATTGCATAGGTTTAAGAGTAAATTAAATTAATCAGATCAGGTTTTAAAGTTATGTCAGATAATAAAATTTCTTTGCAGGGTTAACGGATAAAATATTCCGTGTGCGTACACGAAAATACAAATTTATTTCTTTACTTTGCATATAGGTGACTATTTATTTAATAATTTTTTTGATTATAAACCGGCACGAACAAGTGGATAAAAACAATTTTTCCAGAATACGGATCAAAGATATAGCAAGGCTTGCCGGGGTTTCTGCAGGAACGGTCGACAGAGTACTGCACAACCGCGGAGAGGTGTCGGAGAAAACCAGAAATAAGATTTTATCGATTATCCGGAAGTCGGATTATCATCCTGATATCCTTGCCAGTACTCTGGCTGCCAGAAAACCATGCAGAATTGCCGCACTTATCCCCCGGGCAACAGATGACAGCCCTTTTTGGAAATATCCGCTTGCCGGAATAGAAGAGGGATTACGTGAAATCATGTATTTTGGGGTATCGCTCGAAAGGTATTATTTCGACTATTCTGACCGTGAAAGTTTTCTGCAGAGTGCGGCCGGAATGATTAATGAAAAACCGCAGGGGATTATAATGGCTCCTGTGTTTACTGAGGAGGCTTCCCTTTTGCTGAAAGATTTCAATAGAAAGGGCATCCCGGTAGTATTGATCAATGCCAATATCTGCTCAGGTTCATGTATAGCTTTTGTCGGACAGGATTCCCTGCAGAGCGGAATGGTTGCTGCCAGGCTGATGCATTACGGACTTGGTGATGACGCTGACCTGCTTATTATAAATTTTACAAGGGAGAGGGGCAATCAGGGTCACATTCAGAAAAGAGAGGAGGGATTCAGGAAATATTACCGTGAAAATTCAAAAAATAATAACTCCCTGCTTCAGCAGATAAATATTGCAGAAGTTGGAATTAGCCGGGAAGAGAAGATCCTTGAGCAGGTCATATTGTCATCGCGTCCGGGGTTAAGGGGAATATTCGTTACCAATTCGAGAGTTTTCAGGGTTGCCGGGATCCTTGAAAAAAACAGGATTAATGACATTATACTTATAGGATATGATTTGCTTCAAAATAACAAGGATTTTCTCCGGAAAGGGACAATTGATTTTCTGATAAGCCAGAAGCCCCGGGAACAGGGATATAAGAGCATTATGACACTCTACCATCACCTTGTATTGAGAAAACAGGTTGAAAGGAGCCACTATTTACCCATAGATATAATAACAAAGGAGAATCTTGAACATTATACATTCACCTGACAGGCAGAGTTATGAATAATCTCAGTCCTGACAGGCAATATAAATAATTAATGATCATCTGACAAACAGAATTATGAAGAAAGTTGATTTTGACGATATGAAAAACCGGGTTGCCGTGTTAACCGGCGGAGCAGGGGTGCTGGGCACTTCCATGGCCGAAGGATTATGTGAATCAGGAGTTAAAACTGCAGTGATTGATTTAAACAGGGAGGCTGCGATAAATCTGTCCGAAAGGCTGAACCGGGAATATGGTGTTGAAACCATCGGACTGGAAGTTAACGTTCTTGACAAATCGTCGCTCCAGGAAGCCAGGGATTCGATAATTGAACGTTTCGGCAAAATTGATTACCTTATTAATGCTGCAGGGGGAAACTCGCCCAAGGCCACCACAAAGCTTGAACAGATTGAGCCCGGTAATGTTAACGATATCACTGAAGGGTTTTTCGGGCTGGATGCAGAAAGCTTCAGGCAGGTATTTGATCTTAATTTTATGGGAACACTCCTGCCTACAATGTTATTCGGGAAAAATATGAAAGAGCGGGGCAGCGGTGTTATAGTCAATATTTCCTCAATGAGCGCCTTCAGTCCCTTGACAAAAGTTCCGGCCTATTCTGCTGCCAAGGCTTCGGTAAACAATTTCACCCAGTGGCTTGCAGTGCATTTCGGTAAAACAGGAGTTCGTGTAAATGCCATTGCCCCGGGATTTTTCCTGACCGATCAGAACAGGTTCCTTTTAACTGATAAAAATACCGGCGAGCTTACAGCAAGGGGCGAAAAGATTCTTGCAAATACACCTGCGGGAAAATTTGGTCAGCCGGAAGATCTGAAGGGTGCATTGCTGTTTCTGCTCTCCGATATGTCTTCCTTTGTAAATGGTGTGATTTTGCCGGTTGATGGCGGTTACAGTGCATATGGAGGTGTATAGGGAAACCCTGATTCAGGCTGACGGGCATGTACAGGATTGCAGTTACAGAAAAATAATTTAAGAAATTGCTTTCGCCGGAAAAGTGCATATGGTTTTCAAACCGCCTGGAATTGAGGGTTTACCAAAATATATCAAACAAAAAAAATATTATGTCACAATCCGATAATTTTCAGGATCAATTAAAGAGCCTTAAGCCTCACAAGGACTTTTTCATAGGTATTGACTCCGATGGTTGTGTTTTTGACACAATGGAGATTAAGCAAAAGGAGTGTTTTTGCCCCAATTTTATCAAATTTTATAATTTACAAAGGGTTTCAAAATATGCCCGTGAAACCTGGGAATTTGTAAACCTTTATTCCAAAACCAGAGGTGTTAACAGGTTTAAGGCACTTCTGGAAGCGGTACATCTGCTGGGAGAGAGGAAGGAGGTAAAAGCAAGGAAAGCTCCAATGCCCGACATGTCAGCCCTTGCCGAATGGGTTTCAGAGGAGACAAAGCTGGGTAATCCCGCTCTTGGGAGTTATGCATTACGGGTGAATGACCCCCGCATAGACCTTGCATTGAAATGGTCCGGAAAAGTAAACCGGGATATTGAAGAAATGGTATTTGGTATACCTCCCTTTCCCCTGGTGGAGGAATCGCTCCGAAAGCTATCTCCGAAAGCTGATTCCATAGTGGTTTCGCAAACACCGGTTGAAGCTTTGAAAAGGGAGTGGGAAGAGAACAGCATTGATAAATATGTACACCTTATTGCGGGACAGGAATACGGGACCAAAACCGAGCATATTGCCCTTGCTGCAAAGGATAAATATCCTGACAACAACATTCTTATGATAGGAGATGCACCCGGCGACTATAAAGCTGCAACTTCAAACGGAGTACTGTTTTATCCTGTTAACCCCGGCAGTGAAGAAGATTCGTGGGACAGGTTTTACAATGAGGCACTGGATAAATTTTTCAGCGGAACCTATCAGGGAGATTATGAAAACAGGCTGATTGAAGAATTTAACGCTCATCTGCCGGAAAAACCGGTTTGGTAGCAGAGTGTAAAATACAGCTGCATTACTGCCATCGCGGACTGACATAAAACAAAAAAACAAATAACTCATATGCTTTATCTTGCACATGGTTCGGAAAATGATATTCTTACATCAGGCGATCTTCAGGATTGCCTGAGTGAAGCTCTTGAAAAGCTCGGCAGCAGGAAAAAGGTTCTTGCACTGCCGCCCGATTTTACCCGTTACCATTCACGTGCCGGAGAGCTTACATCTTATGCCTTTCAATATTACGGTAAAGCGTTATCCGATGTGCTGCCTGCATTAGGGACCCATGTTGCCATGACTCCGGGGGAAAAAGGAAAGATGTTTCCCGGTATTCCTAACTCTCTTTTCCGGGTACATAACTGGAGAACCGATGTAGTGACTCTGGGTGAGGTGCCGGGCAGCTTTGTAAGCGCCGTATCGGAGGGCAGGGTCGATTATCCGTGGCCCGCACAGGTAAACAAACTGCTTGTGGAAGGAGGGCATGACCTTATCATTTCTATCGGACAGGTAGTGCCTCATGAGGTTACGGGCATGGCCAATTACAATAAAAATGTTCTGGTAGGCACCGGAGGTGCTGAAGGTATCAATAAGAGCCATTTTCTTGGTGCCGCCTACGGTATGGAAAGAATGATGGGCAGGGCCGATACTCCCGTGAGGAAAGTGCTTAACTATGCATCTGAAAAATTTGCAGGTCATCTTCCCATAGTTTACATATTGACAGTGGTTGGTCGTGATGGTGACGGAAAACTCCGGACAAGGGGGTTGTTTATCGGCGATGATCATGAATGTTTTTTCAGGGCAGCCGAGCTGTCTCTGAAAGTTAACTTTACCATGGTGGAGAAACCGCTTCAGAAAATTGTGGTTTATCTTGACCCGGAGGAGTTCAAAAGTACATGGCTGGGTAACAAAAGTATTTACCGCACAAGAATGGCTATTGCCGACCAGGGCGAACTGATTGTTCTTGCCCCGGGCCTGAGGCAGTTCGGGGAGGATAAGGAGATTGACAGGTTAATTCGCCGTTACGGATATCTTACAACACCTGAAATACTCAGGCTGGTTGATGAAAATGATGACCTGAGGGGCAATCTCGGTGCTGCAGCACACCTGATTCACGGTTCATCCGAAAACCGTTTCAGGATAACCTATTGTCCGGGTCATCTCAGCAGGGAGGAGATAAACTCGGTGAACTATTCATACAGTCCAATTCACGATATGTTGAAAAAATATGATCCGGATTTTCTCAGGGAAGGGTATAATATCATGGCCGACGGAGAGGAGATATTCTATATTTCAAATCCTGCCCAGGGATTGTGGGCATCGCGCGGCAGATTTGAAAACGGCAGTTGACATGAAGCGGTCGGCCGGCATGAGTTTGGCTTTTTATTTGCCGTAAGGCAGTTCGCCATATCTTAGCCGGCAGGCAGACTGCTGTAAATGAAAATAAAATGATCAGGATAGTTGCAGATAATAAAATTCCGTTTCTAAGGTGTGTGCTTGAAAAGTATGCCACGGTCGTTTATTTCCCCGGAAGGGAGATAGGATATCAGCAGGTAAGGGATGCAGATGCACTTATAGTGAGGACACGTACAAAATGCAATGAACAGCTGCTCGGGGAGACACCGGTGAAATATATCGCCACGGCCACCATAGGGTTCGACCATATTGATATCGATTACTGCAGGGCACGTGGTATTGTCTGGAACAATGCCCCGGGCTGCAATTCCGGTTCTGTCATGCAGTATATAGCCTCTGCCATGGCATATATCTTTGATCACAGCGGAAGGGGGCCCGGAGAGTTTACACTGGGAATTGTGGGTGTGGGACATGTCGGCAAAAAGGTAGAGAAGCTGGCGCGCTTACTGGGAATGAAGGTGATGCTCAACGACCCTCCCCGGGAAAGAGCGGAGGGAAGCGGAAATTTTGTTTCGCTCGAAAGACTTTTGAAGGAGTCGGATATTGTAACATTGCATGTGCCTCTTAACAGGGAAGGAACCGACAGGAGTTTTCATCTTGCAGACGGGGCTTTTTTTGGCAGGATGAAAAAAGGAGCATGGTTCATTAATTCATCCAGGGGAGAGGTGATGGAAACCGCTGCGCTCATTGGAGCACTCCGTGCAGGACATATTGCAGGCACTGTAATTGACGTGTGGGAGAACGAACCGGATATTGACAGGGAATTACTTGCCCTGGCAGATATTGCCACTCCTCACATAGCAGGTTACTCACTTGATGGCAAAGCCAATGGCACGGCTTGCAGCGTTAGGGCAGTGAGCGATTTTTTCGGGTTGGGGATCGGGGAGTGGTACCCCGGTTTACCAGCACCTTCCTGTTCACTGGTTAATGTTGAGAGTAACTATGGCACTCCGGATCTGCTTGTTAAAAGATTGTTTATGCACACTTACGATATTATGGCCGACAATGCAAGACTGAAAGCCGGTCCCCGGAGATTTGAACAGCTGAGGGATGATTATCCGCCGCGAAGAGAGTTCGGGGCATACCGGCTTAAATTCGAGAACCCGGCAGATCCGGCTGCCCGGAACCTGCGGGAAATCGGATTCAGGGTATTGTGAGTGCAGCTACGAGCATTTATATACCTGGTATTATAAGGATTTTGTGCAGGAAAATAGAGAAGCCGGGAAATTCCGGAACTGAAGTGTCAAAAATTTTAATCGTCAAATATATTAACTAAAAACAGATTAACATGAAAGAAAAAGCAGATATCGGACTTGTAGGTCTGGCCGTAATGGGCGAGAACCTGGTATTGAACATGGAGAGTAAAGGTTTTACAGTAGCTGTATATAACAGAACCACAGAGAAGGTTGATCAGTTTGTCAGCGGCAGGGGAAAGGATAAGAATATCATCGCCACACGGACTCTTCAGGAGCTGGTCGATGCCCTGGAGCGGCCGCGCAAGATAATCATCATGGTTAAGGCCGGCAAGCCGGTCGATGATTTCATACATCAGATAATCCCCTACCTGGATAAGGGCGACGTATTGATAGACGGAGGGAATTCGCATTTTCCCGACACCAATCGCCGCACGGCATATCTGGAGAATCAGGGTTTCCTTTATATCGGTACAGGTGTGTCGGGCGGTGAGGAAGGTGCATTGAAAGGACCTTCGATAATGCCCGGTGGATCAAAAGCTGCCTGGCCCCTGGTTAAGGATATCTTCCAGAAAATTGCAGCCAAAGTATCAGATGGAACTCCATGCTGTGACTGGGTGGGAGAGGACGGAGCAGGTCATTTTGTAAAAATGGTGCATAATGGAATTGAGTACGGTGACATGCAGCTTATATGCGAGGCATACCAGATAATGAAGGATATGCTGGGTATGTCAGCAGGGGAGATGCATGAAGTTTTCAAGGCATGGAACGAGGGTGAGCTTGACAGCTACCTTATTGAGATAACAAGGGATATTCTTGGGTTTAAAGATGAGGACGGCAAGCCATTGGTGGATAAGATACTCGATACCGCAGGTCAAAAGGGAACCGGCAAATGGACAGGAATAACCGCTTTGGAACTTGGTGTGCCGCTCACCCTTATCGGCGAGTCTGTCTTTTCAAGGTGTTTGTCTGCTCAAAAAAATGAGAGGGTGGAAGCTTCAAAAATCCTGAAGGGGCCCGCTCCTGCATTTTCAGGCAATAAGGCAGAGTTTGTGGAAGATCTGAGGCAGGCATTGTACGCTTCAAAGATGGTCTCTTATGCCCAGGGTTACGTTTTGATGAGGGAAGCAGCTAAAGAATACGGATGGGACCTCAATTACGGAGGTATAGCCCTTATGTGGAGGGGCGGATGCATCATTCGTTCTGTTTTCCTCGGTAAGATAAAGGAAGCCTTTGACAGGGATCCCGGCCTAAGAAACCTGTTGCTTGACCCGTTCTTTAAAGAGACTGTTCACAGGGCACAGGAGAGCTGGAGAAAAGTTACGGCACTTGCAATAAGCAATGGTATTCCCATACCCGCACTCAGTTCGGCGCTCTGCTATTATGACGGGTACAGGTGCGAAAGGCTTCCCGCCAATTTGCTTCAGGCGCAACGGGACTATTTCGGTGCCCATACATACGAGAGGATCGACAAGCCCAGGGGTGAATTTTTTCACACCAACTGGACAGGCAGAGGGGGAACAACAGCCTCATCAACTTATAGTGTCTGATATTTAAGGTTTTGAAGTAATTCAGGGAAAGAAACTAGTTGATAATGATATTCTTCTCCTTATTTATTTTAAATTTGCTGATTTTTAAAACTGTTTTTATATAACCAATTCAATAAAATTATCATGTCAGAAAAAATTTTAAGTAAAGTAAAAGCCGGTGTTGCAACCGGTGATGATGTAAAGACTATTTTCAGCATAGCAAAGGCCAACAATTTTGCCTTGCCTGCTGTTAACGTAGTAAGCACGAATTCAGTAAATGCGGTTCTTGAAGCAGCCAGGGATATTAATTCACCGGTGATCATTCAGTTCTCGGGCGGGGGTGCATCCTTTTATGCCGGAAAAGGATTGTCAAATGAGGGTGAACGTGCTTCAATAGCGGGAGCTATATCAGGTGCCAAGCATATTCACCATATGTCTGAGCTTTATGGAGTTCCCGTGATTCTGCATACAGATCATGCAGCCAGAAAGCTGCTCCCCTGGATTGACGGTCTTCTTGATTACGGTGAAAGACATTATCAGAGATACGGGAGGCCTCTCTACAGCTCCCATATGCTTGACCTTTCGGAGGAACCCCTTGAAGAAAACATTGAAACCTGCAAGCAATATCTTGAACGAATGAGCAGGATGGGAATGACCCTGGAAATTGAACTTGGGGTAACAGGCGGTGAGGAAGACGGTGTTGATCATTCTGATATTGATAACTCTCTTCTTTATACCCAACCCGAAGAGGTTGAATATGCCTGGGAAGAACTGATGAAGGTCAGTAAGAACTTCACCGTGGCAGCATCTTTTGGGAATGTTCACGGCGTTTACAAGCCTGGTAACGTGAAACTTACACCAGAAATCCTCCTGAACTCACAGAAAGTTATCCGGGAAAAGCACGGAACAGGCCCAAATCCTGTTGACTTCGTATTCCATGGCGGATCCGGATCAAGCCAGGAAGAGATCCGTGAAGCTATCAGCTACGGTGTTAT
>PXAP01000291.1 GCA_003567115.1 Bacteroidota bacterium | reverse complement strand
TTTTATTGCTTATCAAATAAAATACAATTTGTTTTTCCCGGGGTTGTGGATGGACTGCGGGGAACCGGGTGGGGGTGGGAAAGAAAAGGACACCGACCAGAAAATGGAAGATGTCCTGTCATGTCGGGGTGAGAAGACTCGAACTTCCGACCCCTTGCACCCCATGCAAGTGCGCTAGCCAACTGCGCCACACCCCGAAACAGAACCGGCAGTTATACCGGTCATTAATGCTATGCAAAATTAATAAACAAATGTTTATCTGCAAACTTTTCCATTGAACAAACCGGCCGGATTTGATGTTTGGAGTTTTGAGGATACTTTATAATTTTACATAATTTTTCCCGGGTCGGTTATTTAACACTGACGGTCCGTTATTTAACTTTGACAAAGCTTGGAATCAATGCAGGAAACTGCTTTTTTAAAGACTTCCGCCGAAAGGCAGATAAAAAAATGGCCGTTAATGGAAGTAATATGCCGGCATTGTTAACTTCAACCGGCAGCGAAAAGATCACACAATAAATCAATTCAGTAAACTTATTACAGTAACTAATACCGCATATAATGAGCATGTTCAAAAAAATGGAATTATCCGGTGATAAGTCCCCCAAAATACCTGGAGGGGAAGCAGAAAAAGTAAAATGCCTTATTGTTGGCTCCGGGCCGGCAGGCTATACTGCTGCCATCTATGCCTCCAGGGCCAATCTTGTTCCGGTTCTCTATGAGGGTTTGCAGCCGGGGGGACAGCCGAGTATAACCACTGAAATTGAAAATTTTCCCGGTTATCCTGACGGGGTGACAGGTACGCAATTAATGGAAGATATTAAAAGGCAGGCAGCAAGATTTGGCACTGACATACGGTCGGGCATTGCCACAGCGGTGGACCTCTCATCTTCTCCTTACAAAATAACCATAGATGATTCTGAAATCATCCAAACCGACGCACTTATTATTGCAACAGGGGCTACTCCAAAATACCTGGGGTTGGAATCGGAAAAGAAATACATGGGGTCAGGGGTGTCCGCCTGTGCTACCTGCGATGGGTTTTTCTATAAAAACCAGGATGTGGCTGTGGTTGGCGGTGGCGACACTGCTGCCGAAGAATCTCTATATCTTTCGGGTATTTGCAATAAGGTTTACCTTATTATCAGGAAGAAGTATATGCGTGCATCAAGGGTTATGCAGGACAGGGTTATGGAAAGGGAGAACATAGAGGTTTTGTTTGAGCATGTTACTCATGAAATAATCGGAGAGAATGGTGGTGTTAACGGAGTGTTGCTGAAAAATAATAAGGGGGAAATTGTGCGTAAGGATATTTCCGGCTTTTTTGTGGCAATTGGACATACTCCCAACTCCGGTATTTTTAAAGACTATCTTGAAACTGATGAGGTGGGGTATATTAAAACTGTTCCGGGCCCCACCAAAACAAATGTTGATGGTGTTTTTGCAAGCGGAGATGTAATGGATCCCCATTACCGTCAGTCAGTAACCGCTGCCGCTACCGGTTGTATGGCTGCCCTGG
The DNA here is from genome assembly GCA_003567115.1 of Bacteroidota bacterium. Taxonomy (GTDB): domain Bacteria; phylum Bacteroidota; class Bacteroidia; order Bacteroidales; family PUMT01; genus PXAP01. Next base: position 15,734 of record PXAP01000291.1, on the reverse strand, counting down.
ATGCGGAGAGATACCTTGGTACAAGGAAATTCTGATTCCTGGCTATGATCCCATACCAGGGCCAACTGGTTTGAAAATTAAAGCAACTTAAAAAGTTCCGGATATAAAGTACCGTAACTTTTGTTTCATCTGCCTGTAACATTTCTCTTTTTCCTTCTGCCAAACAGAAATTTAATTACCGGTGGAGTAATAAATACTGCAACGGCCAGTAAAATTACTGGTATTAACAGGTCGTCACCCTGAAGGCCACCATAAGAAACGAATACTAATAAACCTGCAATAATCCACTGTATCACTTCAATTATTCTCAAAAATATATTTTTCACGTCCGGGCTTTTATTAATAAACAATTCTTTATCTGCTTGTACAGATTTGAGTAAGTTGTCAATCAGTTGGTTGATGTCACTATTCTTTCACCTGCATATTTTCCGGCTTTCAGTTTTTTGGCAACTTCTCCGAATGCAGCTATTGTGTACTGCACATCGTCAAGGGTATGGACCGCTGTCGGGATAAGGCGTATCAGTAAGACTCCCTTTGGAACGACCGGATAGCCAACAATCGAACAGAATATTCCATAGTTTTCCCTCAGATCCAGTATTACATTGGTTCCTTCAGGAACACTTCCTGATAAGAACACCGGGGTTACAGGTGATTCGGTGTTTCCTATGTTAAAGCCCTTCTTTTTCAATCCGTCCTGGAGTGCGTTCACCACTGTCCACAATTTATCCTTCATCCCGTGTTCAGTCCTTAGCAGCTCGAGTCTTTTAAGAGCACCTATCACCATTGGCATGGGAAGTGCTTTGGCGAAAATCTGCGAACGCATGTTGTAAGCCAGATAATTGATTACTTCTTTGCTTCCGGCAACAAATCCGCCGATTCCCGCCAATGCCTTTGCAAAGGTCCCGAAAAAGACATCAATATCATCCTGAACCCCCATATGTTCTCCTACTCCTGCACCTGTTCTTCCCATCGTGCCAAAACCGTGGGCATCGTCAACCAGCAGGCGGAAGGGGTATTTTTCTTTTAATTTCACTATCTGGTTAAGCTTACCCAGGTCGCCCGACATGCCAAAAACACCTTCTGTTATGACCAGGACCCCCCCGTTTTGTTTTCCGGCAATTTTAACAGCTCTTTGGAGCTGTTTTTCAAAATTTTCCATATTATTATGGGGAAAAACAAAGCGTTTCCCTAAATGCAGCCTGAGTCCGTCAAGGATACAGGCATGAGACTCCGAGTCGTATACAACAACATCATTGCGGTTAACCAGTGAATCAATTATGGAAACCATACCCTGGTAGCCGTAGTTTAGAAGATAGGCACTTTCTTTCCCTGCAAAATCAGCCAGTTGCCGTTCAAGCTCTTCATGCCGTTCGGTTTGTCCTGACATCATCCTTGCACCCATAGGATAGGCCATTCCATATTGTGATGCAGCTTCGGCATCGGCTTTTCTTACCTCCGGATGGTTAGCCAGTCCGAGATAATTGTTAAGGCTCCAGACAAGTACTTCTTTGCCCCTGAATTTCATCCGGGTGCCAATCTCCCCCTCCAGCCTGGGGAAGGTGAAATACCCATGGGCTACTTCCATATACTGCCCGATAGGCCCCATGTTATGTTTAATCTTATCAAATATGTCCACGGTAATTTTGAGTTTATTGTTAGTGAAATAATTTTTACGGCACAATTATTGAAAAGGAATATCAGGTGGAATTGCAAAATAAAAGCTTTTTTTTTTACGTTTCAAGGAATATTACTAAAATATACTCCTTTGCTTTATCTTAAAAAGTATTATTTTTGCAGGTTCATGAATAAACAAATTTTACAGGTAATAAACAACAGGCCTTTAAGGGTAATCCGGGCGGCAATAAACAACTGATCTTTAAAGACACTTTGACAGATAATAAACAACCGGTTTTTAAAGGAATATTTCTCATAATAAAATAACTTTGCAGAATGCTTCGGAAATCATATATTTTCCACATATTTTTTATCCTGGTGTTAATTGTAATTGCTTCATGCAGCGAATATAACAGAATTTTGAAAAGTGATGATTTTCAATTGAAGTACAAAACTGCGATGGAATATTACGAGGAAGAGAATTATGTCAGGGCGGCAACCCTTATTGAACAGGTACTTCCCGTTTACCGGGGAACACTTACCGCTGCCGAGCTTCAATTCACCCTGGCCAGGTGTTACTACCACAGAGGTGACTATATCATGGCAGCTCATCACTTTGATAGTTTCGCCAGGGATTACCCGACTTCCGAACATATAGAAGAGGCTACCTTCATGAGGGCTTATTGTAATTATCTTATGTCACCAAGACCCAGCCTGGATCAGTCAACAACCTACCGGGCCATCGATCAGTTCAGGTTATTTATAAGCAGGTTTCCCGATAGCGACAGGGTTGCGGAAGCACAAGACCTTATTGAAGAAATGAGGGTTACCCTGCAGGAAAAATCCTTTCAGAGTGCTAAATTATATTATCATATGGAAGATTACCAGGCTGCCATTGTTGCATTCAAAAACACCCTGGCAGAGTTCCCTGAAACCGACAATCGCGAAGAGATAATGTTCCTGATACTTGAGTCAAGCTACCGGCTGGCAGACAGATCAGTGCCCGAAAGACGGCTGGAACGTTTTCAGGCCACCATCGATGAGTATTACGCTTTTGTTGAAGAATATCCTGAAAGTGAATATATAAACGATGCAGAAAGGTATTTTAATAATTCGCTCAGCATACTGGATGATTATCCTGTAGATGAGTTGACACTTGATTTTTAATTATATACCAGGGATTACAATGTTTTGTCACCCGGATATTCGAGGCACCTATTGTTGACACTTGATTATTAAATATATACTATGGATTACAAAAAAACTAAAGCTTCTGTTACTACTGTTACAAGGGATATTTCCGAAATTGATGCAGAAACCGGAAATATTTACGAATCAATAATGATCATCGCCAGGAGGTCAAACCAGATCAACGCGGAGATTAAGGACGAGTTGAGTCGTAAACTTGAAGAGTTTTCATTTTATTCCGATAACCTGGAAGAGGTATTTGAAAACAGGGAGCAGATTGAAATTTCAAAATTCTATGAGCGCCTGCCCAAACCTGCGCTTGTGGCTCTTGAAGAATTCCTTGACGGGGAGATATATTACCGCAATCCCACCAGGATGGAAGAGTGATTATTATTAAATATGCAATATGCAACTGAATGGTAAAAAGATAATACTCGGCATTACAGGAAGCATAGCAGCATATAAAGCGGCATTTCTTACCAGACTTCTTATAAAGGAAGGTGCTGCCGTAAAGGTGGTAATGACACCTCTGGCCAAAGAGTTTATCACACCTGTTACTATTGCCACGCTTTCGCGGAATACAGTCCTCAGCGATTTCTTTTCCTACGATGACGGTTCATGGAACTCTCATGTTGATCTGGGCATATGGGCAGATCTGTTTCTGATTGCTCCGGCCAGTGCCAATACAATGGCCAAAATGGCGCATGGGGTATGCGACAATCTGCTTCTTACCACTTATCTGTCATGCCGTTGCCCGGTCATGCTGGCCCCTGCAATGGACCTTGATATGTTCAGCCATCCGGCAACAGTAAGAAACCAGGAAATACTCCTCAACAGGGGAAATATTATAATTGAACCCTCCTGTGGTGAACTGGCCAGCGGACTCAGTGGCAAGGGAAGAATGGAAGAGCCGGCCGGTATATTGCAGAAGGTTATTTCTTTCTTTGCAGGTGGGGGAACAGAGGCAGATACGGAAAAATATGCTGCTTTGCGCGGCAAACAGATACTTGTTACTGCCGGACCAACACATGAGGCTGTCGATCCGGTAAGATATATAGGCAACCAGTCCTCCGGCAAGATGGGATATTCCATAGCCGTTGAGCTGGCCAACCGGGGTGCCGGGGTTATCCTTGTAACAGGCCCTGTGCCGACAGAGCTTGTGCACAGCAGTATCAGGGTAATAAAGGTGAAATCGGCTGATGAGATGTACAGGGAATGCATCAAATGGTTTCCGGAATGCGAAGCGTGTGTTATGACCGCCGCAGTTGCCGATTACAGGCCGGTTGTGACCGAAAATAAAAAAATAAAACGCGGTGAGGGCACTTATACTATTAAGATGCAGCCCACAACCGATATACTGAAGGAACTTGGAAAAATGAAAAAAAAGGGGCAGGTTCTGACCGGCTTTGCGCTTGAAACTGACAATGAGAAAGTGAATGCGGAGAAAAAACTTCATAACAAAAACCTCGATTTTATCGTTTTAAATTCATTACAGGAGGAGGGAGCGGGTTTTCACTCCGATACCAATAAGATCAGTATAATCAATTCCGACGGATCTGCAATTGATTACGAGATGAAAACCAAGCCCGAGGTGGCGGTTGATATTGTTAACCACTTATCCGAACTTATAAAATGAAAAAAACACTGATTATCCTGACTCTGTTTGCAGCCTCCTCATTATTAATAACTGCCCAGGAGCTCAGGTGCAATGTCCAGGTTGTCACCAGCCAGATCCAGGGCACCAGCAGGCAGAAATTCACCACATTGCAAAGGGCTATTTTCGAATTTATGAATGGCCGGAACTGGACCAATCATGTTTTCGGCAATCATGAGCGGATTGAAGCCAACATTATGATAAACCTTACCGAGGAGATATCTTCCGACGAATTCAGGGGAACCATCCAGATTCAGTCCAGGAGACCGGTGTATAATTCCTCCTACAGGACTGTACTTTTCAATTACATGGACAATAACATGCATTTTCGATATGTTGAACACGAAACCCTTGAGTTCAGTGAAAACCAGCATCTTTCTAACCTCACATCCATCCTGGCTTTTTATGCCTACATCATTATCGGTCTTGATTACGATTCTTTTTCCCTTAACGGGGGAACAGAATATTTTCAAAAGGCGGAGACTATTGTAAGCAATGCACAGAATGCCAGCGAGCGTGGCTGGAAATCCTTTGAAAGCAACCGTAATCGTTACTGGCTGGTTTCCAATCTCATGGATTCCAAGTATGCCCCGATTCGTGAGTTTAATTACAGGTATCACCGGCTGGGGCTTGACCGTATGCATGACCGTCCTGCTGCGGCACGCTCCGAGATCGCAGAGAGTCTTGAACTGATACAGAGAGTTTATCGTGAAAAACCCGACCCTTTCATGCATTTGTTGCGGACTGTTTTTGATGCCAAGTCAGATGAACTTATTAATGTATTTTCTGAAACCAATCCTGATGAAGCCCGCAGGGTTGTTACCATGCTAAGGGAGGTGGATCCCTCCAACACACCCAAGTACCAGAAGATACAGCCATAAACTTTTCTGTAATTTATATTAATTTATTTTATCTTGAAAATCCGCCTCCTTCGGGTTCTGTCTCGTTCTGGCGGGCTTCTCCCGAAAGGTATATGCGAATTAAAAAAAATCGAGGTGCGAAGCAAAAAACGGGGTTAAATTTATTTTAAAACCATAACGTATAAATTTTTATATTGCTGATATTCACAAGAAAAATATAGAACTACACAATTCACTTTTATGAGATTTCCTGGTTTCGTGTTTTAATTGCATTTTTTAGCCATAATAATATCAGAAGATCGGAAATCACGAAAAAGTGTATAGTTTTATATCAATCTTTTCAAAGAAGTCTGAAGTATCAGGAATATTTAAATATTTTTCATAAATTGGATTAGCTTAAAACGGAAGGCTTTTGAAATTTGTTTAAATTTATCCTGTAATAGAGTCAATATTTTCATCTTGCCCGTGTTTAATTTAAGATGGAAAAATTTTACTTCGTCGATTTTCCATATTATACTCAATGCTTTGTTGAGTATTTTCAAGATGTAAAATTGACCTTCGGTCGATTTTACATCCTAATAAAATTGCTTTTAGTATTATTAACCTTATGTGAAATTCATGTTCATTTGTGTGGTGCAATAAACTATTTTTTCTATGCTCCGGAAACTTGTAATAAATAACTATGCTCTTATTGATCAGCTGAATATTGATTTCTCTCCCGGACTTTCCATTATTACCGGCGAAACCGGTTCGGGCAAATCGATACTGCTGGGCGCCCTGTCCCTTATATTGGGCCAGCGTGCCGATACATCGGTTCTTCAGGATAAAACAAGAAAGTGCATAGTGGAAGGGGAGTTTGATATATCAGATTACGGACTGGAAGGGTTTTTCAATGATAATCAGCTCGATTATGACCATGTGTCCATTATTCGCCGGGAGATAAACGAATCGGGCAAATCAAGGGCTTTTATCAATGACACGCCGGTCAATCTCAATGTGCTTAAAGAGCTGGGAACACGTCTTGTTGATATTCACTCCCAGCATCACAATCTTATGCTTTCGGAAAACCGTTTTCAGCTTGATGTTATAGATGTGATTGCCGGAAACAGTTCGCTGCTCGAATCCTACAGGCAGCATTACAGCAGGTATGTTTCAGCCCTGGAGCATTATAATTCCCTTTCCGCCAAAGCCGAAAAGGCGGGATCCGACCTGGACTATTTCCAGTTCCAGCTTGATCAGCTCAATATTGCCCGGCTGGTTGAAGGAGAGCAACAGGAGCTTGAGGAGGAGTTGCAGCTGCTGACTCACGCCGGTGAGATCAAGGAGGTTCTTGGCAGGTCCTGTGCTGAATTTGACGGCAATGAGAATTCCCTGCTAAACATTCTTAAGGATATTCAGCATGGACTGGGAAGGATTGAGGCGTTTTTCCCCAGGGTGGGCGATCTGCACCGACGTCTGCAGAGTACGGTTATAGAACTTAAGGATATTTCCGATGAGCTGGCCCGGCTTGATTCCGATACCGGGTTTGAACCGGGCCGCATTGACCTTGTCAGTGAACGTCTGGACCTGTTGTACAGTCTCCAGCAAAAACACCGTGTATCTTCAGTTGAGGAGCTTATTGCTGTTCGCGATGATATGCAGAAAAAGGTAGACGAGATCAATAACTATGAATTCAGCATTGAAGAAGCAGGAAAGAAACTCGATGAATGCAGGAAGAGCCTTGCCGCTGTTTCTGAAACTCTTTCAGAGGCAAGAATTAAAGCCGTTCCCCTGCTTGAAAAGCATATGGTCAGCCTGCTGAAGCAGCTGGGAATTCCCAATGCCCGCTTTGTTGTTGAGCACAAAAAGCTTCCGGAATTCACCAAAGACGGACATGACAGGGTAGCATTCATGTTCACGGCCAACCGGCAGTCACCACCGATGGAACTGTCCAGGGTTGCCTCGGGAGGGGAGATGTCAAGGGTTATGCTTAGCTTGAAATCACTGATAGCCAAATCCAAAACACTTCCCACCATTATCTTTGATGAGATTGATTCAGGCGTTTCAGGTGAAGTGGCAGGTAAGACAGGTAACATCATGAAGAGTATGTCTGGACATATGCAGGTGATCAATATTACACATTTACCCCAGATTGCAGGAAAAGGCGATCAGCAGTTCCTGGTATATAAAGAAGATGTTGATAATGCCACCCACACCCGCATACGCCTTCTTGAAAGGGAAGATAGAGTTCAGGAGATTGCAAGGATGCTCAGCAGCGACGGATTATCCGAAGCTGCCATGGTCAATGCAAGGGAGCTTCTGGAATAATTATCCGGTTGGTGGACCGGTTTTTCCTGATAATAATTTCCGGGGTTTGCCGGGAAACTGCAACTCCGGTTATTTGCCACCAGGTGATTTCCTTAAGCCGGGCAGTCTTTAGTCGGTCAGGTGATTTCCGGCTGCCGGTAATGTTGAAATCTGATTAATTATCAGGCATCAGCTTCATCCTGTAAACTGCTGCATTTTCAACTGCCACCTCAGAGAAGGCATCCGGCCGGTAACTGTCATTCACGTAAAGTTCTGACTGGTCACAATAATAATCACTGGCAGGTATCCCCGATGTGCCCGTTGGGATCACAGAAAAGGAATTATCCCAGTTGGCTGTTGAATAGATATGCCTTTGAGAAGCTCCGTGATTTATATTGAAAGGTTCGGTGAAGTCATAAGAATAGGGGCATACCGTATGGAAGCTGCCTCCGGGCGACCACGGTCCCCTGTTCATATTGAAAACCACATCAAGCAGTTTAACTTCTCCCATCGGATGTTCCAATGTCAGCTTGTGGACATCGCCCCAGGCCCATCTGCCCGGGTTAGGACCGTGATTATGCTCCAGCCAGTCGATAGCCTCATAAAAGCTTTTCTGTACCATATCTGTAAATGAACCCTGTCCTTCGTCAGCCAGCCAGGCGGACTCTCTGTTGGCCCATATATAGTCAACCAGGTTATAAACAAGTATTCTTTCTCCGATAAACTCCCGGTATAATTCCTCTCCCATATCTTCAAGCAGCAGATTTTCAACAAACTTTAAATAGAACTTTTCAAAAATCAGGGGCTGGGGACTGCCTGGGTGGTGAATCATATCCCATTCGGCAAGCATCTCCATGGCACTGCGTTCATTCATGGTTGGCCGGGGTATTTTTTCAAGTTCATCCAGCAAACCCGGAAGCATTCTTTCGGTAAGCTTTGATTGTTTATCACTCAGCATGATTTTAAAATCTGAAGCGGAGAGCCGTTCCTTTTCCATAAGCATCTCCCTGATCCTGTCATAACGGTATGGGGGATAAAACCAGTGACTTATATGGTAGGGGTAGTCGTCTCCCACAGTCCTGTTGTTTGCCGAGATAACGAAGCCGGCGGGGGGATTATAGCTATATGGCAACTCTTCAAAGGGTACTGTTCCGCGCCAGTCATACGTATCATCTTCTCCGGAAACCACCATTTCTCCTGTGCCTTCCCTTATGGGTATCCCTGCTGCAGTTTGCATCCCGATATTCCCGTCCACATCGGCATAGTTTATATTCTGGCTTACCGAGCGAAAAGTGGTCAGGGCCTCCCGGAACTCCTCCCAGTCAGATGCCCGGTTAAGAAGATATACGCTGCTCACCTCATTGCTGTAATCATTTCCTGTCCATCTCATTGAAATTACTTCATCATCCAGGTCACGGAAACCTGAAATTACCGGGCCGCGGTGAGTAAACAGTAACTCTTTTTCAACGGAATCCCTTCTTCCGGTTTTGATTATTTCGGTGCGCACCTCCATATCTCTCCATTCTCCCATATATTTATACTGATGCGGATTTGAGGGATTTATAGTTTCCAGGTAGAAATCCGCATCATCCACCATAACATTGGTCATTCCCCAGGCAATTCTTTCGTTATGCCCTGAAATCACAAAGGGCTGCCCTGGAAGGACCACTCCCGTAACGTTAAGCTCACCCTTTATCACATGATGCATCTGGTACCATATGCCGGGCGACATAAATCCCAGATGCATATCATTGGCAAAAACTGGTTTGCCGGTAGTGCTTCTTTCTCCTGAAACAGCCCAGTTATTGCTGCCGCTGAAAACCTCCAGTCCCAGTTCCCTCAGTTTTGCTGACTGCTCAAGCAGTACGGAACGAACTTCTGTTTTTGTCAGCATATATTCCGGATATACATAACTTGTATACAGTTCAAGGTCCGGAATCAACTCCCGGAATTTATCATCATCAAGTTTCTGTCTCAGCTTATGCAGTATCACTACGGTCGGCCATGCCATATTCAGGTCCCATGCCATAAAACCGGTCAGGTTGACAGAATGTTCCGGCTTCCACTCTTCAGGCCGGTAGCCAAGGATTGAAAACTCAGGTGGCAGGTTTCTCCGGTGCTGGTCAATGAATTGGTTTACCCCGTCGGCAAAGGCTTCAAGAGCAGTTATAACAACCGGGTCGGTACGGCTGAGCACCATAGCCGATTTTTCAGGTATGCGGAGTGCACGCATAAGATGGTCGGTTTCAATAAGATCTTCCCCGAAAATTTCCGACAGTCTGCCGGTGGTCACCCTTCTCAGCAGATCCATCTGCCACAGCCTGTCCTGCGCCATTATAAAACCCACTGCCCGGTAAAGGTCTTCTTCGTTGCTGGCATAAATTGCAGGTACTGCATAATTATCACGCAGAACAGTGACCTCTTCTTTGAGCCTCTCTATGGCAAAATCCTGATTATAGTCCGGTATGGCTCTCCTGGCAATGTTGCGGACAAAGAAGTAACCAACCAGAAGGAATATAACCAGCAAAACACCTGCTATTCTTAGTATTTTTTTAAATATTTTCATGTCGGGGAGGTTTTTGGTTTAAATTCATATGGATAAGCCTGCCGGCAGTTGATGCAATTGGCTATAGTTTAATTTGGCGTGTAAGTCTCGACAATTTAAAGCTATGTGAGAACTAATATTAACCTTCAAACAATTATAAATACCTGCTATTCAATACTTAAGTGATGATATTTGCAATGCTTAATTAAACTTGAGCGCTGCAATTTCTGATAGTATTAACAATCAGCATGGTACATTCAAATATAATTGAATATTGGCATATAAACAAGTAAGAATAACCAGGGGCCGGTTACCAGTTAACCGGAATCAGCTTCATGCTGTATCTGGCAGCTTCTTCCACCTTATTTGCCGAAAAAAGGTCAGACCGGTATCTGTCATCAGCAAACCATTGTGTCTGGTCGCAGTAATAATCACTGGCAGGTATTCCCGAGGTTCCGGTGGGCACTATGGAAAGGGATTCATCCCAGTTGCCCGTTGAATAGATATGCCTGTGGGAGGGCCCGCGAAAGATCCTGAAGGGATCGTTATAGTCGTATGAATAGGAGCTAACCGTATGGAAACTTCCACCGGGCGACCAGGGGCCTCGGTTCATCCTGAAAATCAGGTCAAGCAACCTGACTGACCCCATGGGGTGTTCCAATGTCAGCTTATGGAAATCACCCCAGGCCCACCTTTCAGGATCCGTCCCTGAATTATTCTCAATCCATTCAATGGTTTCGTGGAAACTTTTACGGACAACATCTGAAAATGTACCCGTACCGGTTTGGGATTTATCACCTTCGAACCAGGCTGATTCACACTTAATCCATAGCAGTCGGACAAAGTTGCGCACCAGCTCCCTGTCGGTGAGGAATTCACTGTAAAGTTCATCTCCCATTTCCTCCAGAAGGGTATTTTCCAGGAATCTGACATAGAATTTTTCAAATATCAGCGGCCCGGGACTATCCGGACGGTATACCATGTCCCATCCCTTCAGCTTTTCGATGGCTTTTTTTTCATTGACGGACGGCCGGGGTATTTTTTCCAGTTCTGCCAGCAGACCCGGAAGCATCTGTTCGGTAAGTTCTGACTTTTTATCACCCTGTATGGCACGGAAATCATCGACTGAAAGACGCTCTTTTTTCATGATCATCTCCTTTATCCTGTCATAGCGTTTCGGGGGGTGGAACCAGTGGCTTACATAATACGGGTAGTCATCGGGTACTGTGCGGTTGTTGGCCGCGATAATAAAACCTTCCGGGGGATTATATGTATAGGGCAGTTCCTCAAAGGGCACCATTCCCTGCCAGTCGTATGTGTCATCCTCTCCGGAAACCACAAATATTCCCGCCCCTTCCCTTACAGGTATGCCTGCGGCGGTTTGTAAGCCTATGTTTCCTTCCACATCGGCATAGTTGATATTCTGGCTTATGGCGACAATCGTGCTGACCGCATCACGGAACTCTTCCCAGTTACCTGCCCTGTTAAGAAGATAGATGCTCCGGAGCTTGTTGCTGTATTCGTCGCCCATCCATTTCATGGAAATAACCTGGTCATCCAGGTTTTTGAAATCTGATACAACCGGGCCGCGGTGTGTGAAAAGAATTTTCTTTTCAACAGAACTGTTTTTTCCGGTTTTGATTGATTCACTGCGAGCCTCCATATCTCTCCACTCCCCCATGAATTTATACTGATGTGGATTATCAGGATTTATGGTTTCCAGATAGAAATCAACATTATTCACGAATGCGCTGGTCATGCCCCAGGCAATCCTTTCGTTGTGGCCTGCCATGATCAGGGGCTGACCGGGCAGTGCAATGCCCGTCACGTTAAGTTCGCCCTCTATTACATGGTGCATCTGGTACCATATACCGGGACTGAGAAAAAACATGTGCATATCATTGGCAAAAAGTGGCTTGCCCGTGGTGCTTCTGCTGCCCGATACAACCCAGTTGTTGCTTCCCCTGAAAAGGTCCAGGCCCAGATCCCGGAGTTTGGCCGATGGTTCCTGCAGTCTGGTATGCAGGTCTGTATCTGCCAGCTCAAATTGAGGGTGCACATAGCTTTCCTGCAGGTCAAGATTGGGAATCAGCTCCCGGAACTTATCCTCATCGAGCTTTTGCCGGAGCCGGTGCAGAATTAACTCGGTGGACCATTCTCCGCCGATCTCCCAGGCAAGGTAGCCGGCCAGGTGAACAGAATGCTCAGCCTTCCATTTTTCAGGCTTATAGCCCAGGATTGAAAACTCAGGGGGCAGCTTCCTGCGATGCCGGTCAATGAACTGGTTTACTCCGTCGGCAAAGGCCTCAAGGGCAGAAATAATATCCGGGTCAGTCCACTGAAGAATCAATGCAGATTTTTCGGGTATACGCAATGAACGTATCAAAAGATCTGCATCAACAAAATCCTCTCCGAATATTTCCGATAACTTTCCTACGGCTGCCCTCCTGATCAGGTCCATCTGCCATAGCCTGTCCTGCGCCATGACAAAACCCACCGCCCGGTACAGGTCCTGCTCATTGGAGGCATATATGGAGGGTACTGCATTGGCATCTCGGAATACACGGACTTCATCCTGCAGATTTTCAAGGGTGAAGCTGCGGTTGTAGTCGGGTATGGCTCTCCTGGCTATGTTCCTGGTATACAGGCAACCTGCAGCCAGGAGAATTACAAAAATCAGGCCTGATATTTTGAGTATCTTTTTAAATAATTGCATGGGAAAAATTGGGATAGTTTATTCTGCCGGCACGAAAAATATACCTGCTCCTGTGTTGGCAATACCTGCTTCTGTGCCAGTAATACCTTCTTCAGTGCAAATAATACCCTCTTCTGTGCCAGTGATATTTTTTTCAGCACCAACGTTGCTTAATGCTGTAAAAGAGGTAATTCCTGTTGCCAAAAGGTTGTTTGTCAGAATAACATTATTAATAATCAGCATAATATATCAAATATACATTAAATTTTTTCAGCCAATTTACTCACAGACGGATGAAAAAATTTAATGTTAAAGCGAAGCGGTTCATCCTGTAAGTCAGAATTTTGTTAATTTTCAAAACAAAATTCTGGCTTTTTTACAGGATAAATATAATTTAAATGTGATATTTTTTGAAAAAAAATTACTGAATATATTTTTTAATATTCCATGAATTATTTTTCTTGCCATAATTATTCAGATTACTTATCCATTTAATAAAAGCAAAATGAACAGAATCAAATTCCCGGTAATGATTTTTATTATTATTGCCAGTCAGTTGCTTTCCTCTGAAAGGGATATTTCTGCAAATCAGGAAGAAGAAGATGAGCCGGAAATGACCGGCTGGACTTTCGGAGCTCTTCCTGCAGTATCGTATAATACGGATCTTGGTTTTCAGTATGGGGGACTGGTAAATTTATATTATTTTGGTGATGGTTCTTCCTATCCCCGGTATATGCATTCGATATACGCGGAAATATCGCGGTATACCAGGGGAAGTGGTATAAACAGGCTCTTTTATGATACAGAATACCTTATTCCCGGTATACGCGTAACTGCTGATCTCAGTTATTTTACCGAAAAGGCACTGGATTTCTACGGGTTTAACGGCTATAATGCCGGCTATTCTGCCAGGTGGGAAGATGAAAATGATCCGCAATACCGCAGTCGTATGTTTTACCGTCATGAGAGGAACATGTTCCGGTTCACCGTCGATTTCCAGGGGCAACTGTCAGGTGGGGAGTTGCGATGGATAGCAGGAATAGGGCTTATGAACACCTCCATTGCCCCGGTCGATATTGACGCCCTTAACGAGGGAAGGGATGAAGATGACATGCTTCCCGATATTCCCGGTCTTTATGAGCGATATATACAATGGGGAATAATATCCGAAGAGGAAAGAGAGGGTGGAAATACCCACCATCTCAAGGCCGGCATTATATATGATACACGTGACAATGAGTCTAATCCCATGTCGGGCATATGGAGCGAGGCCGTCATATTTGCTGCTCCGGGGTTCACGGGCAACGGTGATTTTGCATATACCAGGCTTTCGCTTACCCACAGGCAGTACTTTACCCTGGTACCAAATGACCTTTCCTTTGCATACAGGTTGAATTACCAGGGAACCATCGGAGGCAATGTACCCTTTTATATGCTTCCATACATGATCAATTCATTCTCGCTATCGTCAAATACCGACGGACTGGGTGGTTCACGCACCGTCAGGGGTATGCTGCGCAACCGCGTTGTAGGAGAGGGGATGGTGTTCGGGAACTTTGAACTAAGATGGAAATTTTACCGGACGGTCCTCTTCAATCAGAATATATACCTGGCCCTGAATGCGTTTACTGATGGAGGACAGGTTGTGTCGAAAAGGGAAGTGGATCCCGTAGTGACTGGTCAGCCTGAACCCGAACCCGGTGAACCATTCTCCGGATTATTTTACACTGATGGCGAGGAGGGACTTCATCTTACATACGGCGGAGGGTTCAGGGTTGCCATGAACGAAAATTTTATAGTTGCAATAGATTACGGCAGGCCGTTAGATAAGCGTGATGGTAACGGGGGACTGTATATCGGACTAAATTACCTGTTTTAGAGCAATCCGGGATTTTTTTGTTATTAATAAGATATCTTTCTACCCGTATTATGGGGTGGGTCAGTGTCATCTGTATTAAATTGATCATCAGGTTGCTTTATTGATTAAGTTTTAACAAAAGAATCAATCATGATCTTATAATGTTACAGATAAAAATAGAGGAAGATAAGCGGGATTATTATTCCCAGTGTTGTCAGCCACGCCCCCCTGCCTGTGATACCGTTTTTTCCCTTTATTATGAACAGTCCGGTTACGGCCAGAATAATCAGTCCCCCGGCATAAAAATCCGCGAACCATGTCCACAACTTCCGGGGCGCGTTGTAATGAAGGAAGTTGATCTGGTTGAAGAACGGTCTTTTTCTTATTATCTCAAAACTGCCTGTTCCCTCGGCAAGATCGATGGTTACTGACCCGTCCCTGACAAAGATCCTGTAATTGTCGCCGGCCACGAGGTGCGTCCTGTAATCAGCATCTATGCTAAGTTCTTCAAGTATTTCAAGAGAGTAGTCCTTGTCAATTTGTGAGGGGCTGACGGTAACTTCTTTTCTGAACTCCTCCTGGGTAATAATATAGTCAGGGTTCCACTCATGCCTGTGATTCAAGGCAATACCCGATACGGCATAGATGATTGTCATGCCGAAAAAAAAATACCCCAGATCCCTGTGCAGAACCCTGTTCAGTTTACGTAATCTCATATCGGTGTAAATTACATCATCATTTTTGAATTTTTTGGAGGAGACTCAATTTTGTTACGGCAAAAATATTAAAAAAATATGTATGCATCCCTAACATATGTCGTATTGCCGAATGAGTTTATATTTCCCTATTTCCGGGTGAG
Source organism: Bacteroidota bacterium (assembly GCA_003567115.1). Taxonomy (GTDB): domain Bacteria; phylum Bacteroidota; class Bacteroidia; order Bacteroidales; family PUMT01; genus PXAP01. Next base: position 175 of record PXAP01000291.1, on the reverse strand, counting down.
CTTTTCCTCCTTATTGAGCAATAATTTTAGCAGTCCGGCTTGTCACCAATATGCCAAAAATTGCTGATTTTAAATATGCCGTTTGTTTATATCTTAATTTATTTGGTTATTTGCCTTTGCCGTTAATCTGATTCCGGTCTTATGGCGACTGTCCTGCTTGTACTGTTTTATATAC